>JAVWKI010000005.1:17767-26332 GCA_036638575.1 Anaerovoracaceae bacterium
TAAGCTGGCTTGTTTCATTTTGTTCTAATGCAACAGAAGCCTTATCCAAGGTAACCCCTGTCACAGAAATTGGCTTGGTCTTGAGAGAAAATCTCATGGGATGAAGGGTTCCTTCTGTAGGATTAATATATTCATCCTCTAAGTAAACATCCTTTCCGCCGGGCTTATCACTTGGCTTGTAGGTCTGATATTTATACTCTCTATACTTTGATTCGTCATATTTGTGTGCTTCGTAGTAAATTCGTTCCGGATCGGTAGGATCTGTTGAAATTCGCTGGTAATATCCTGTCCCGTCCTCACTGATCATATTCGCCACTCCATTATTACAAATAAAGCCTTGGGCGAAGGCCAATTCATAGGTATGATTCGGTTCAAAATTCAAGGTCATCGGAACCGTCCATCTTCCCGTTTGTCCTGAAGGATCCACAGTGTTTCCTGCCCGATCTGCACTACCTCTAATTGGCGTACCGACCTTCGTTTCCGTCACTTCACCGACTTCAACGGTACCTTGCAAGCTCACCCGCTCTCCATCCTTAAACAAAAGGATGAATGGTTCCGGATTTTCCGGGCTACCACTAATGTTCCCCGGATTTCTATCCACATAGGCATTTACATAATAGGGAATTGCCTTTCCTTCACTATCTACCGCATCAATTGCCTGTTCTAAGCCATTGGTTACTCCGGTATAAATGGCACACCAATTATAGTTGTCGTATTGGCTGGAAAGCCATTCAAGGCCTCCCGGTTCCTTACCGTTTAAGTCAATTCCAAAGCCTCTTGGAAAGGCTTCATTGACTCCGCCACCGGTACCTGCTCCCCCTGCAGGCTTTGTTAAAAACCCATTAACTCTTGCATCTGCTGTAGAGGGCAACATCGCCAACAACATCAGCAACACGACCAACATTACAACAATACGCCTTGAATGTCCCTTTGTCTGTGTAAACATCTTTTTCCTCCTACTGGTTTAGCATGGATATAGATCTAGTTCTATATCCTCCAAAGTTTTGATTCCTTCCCATGTCCAATCCAGGCGAAGCTTACCTACAAAAAAAAGCCTCTCTTACGAAAAGGCTTTTGTATTAACACAATGGCTAATATCACCTCCTTTGCGGAGGTATCGGCTCATCCCTTTTCAAACACGGAAGGCAGCATCGTTTCCTTTGCTACCCATAGACCAATACACCATATCTGCTCCTTTTTCGGATAGACTCTAGGTATTTTGGTTCGGAATACTATTTATTTCCCTAAAGCATACCCTTTTTTCAGGCTAATTTCAACGATAATTTTGCTGTATTTTCGTAACTTTGCCTAATTTTTCTCCAAAATAACCCCTTTAATCTAAACCAAAGGGAACAATTCGAGCGAATACGCAATAAAATAGGCGATTACTTTTTTCCGTAATCGCCTGTGTCTTCGGCCAACTAAGCGCTTCCCCTAAGCTGCTTAAAGTTCAATAATGGTTCCTGCCTGTTCTACCGTATAACCACCCAAATTATTTAGTCGTTCTCTAAATGCTGTACTTTTTAGCAAAGCAATAAAGGCCTGAATGTGTGGAAGATCTAAATATTTTTTTGGCATGGCAAAGTCATACTCTTCATCTGCTACCGGAATAAAATCTAGGTTCATTGCCTTGGCAGCACTGAGAATTCCCATTCCCGCATCTGCACCGTCACTGCCTACGGAGGCTGCTACTGCCATATGGGTTGCGGCTTCCCTTCCGTAGCCGTTGATGTCTTCCTCCATTAAGCCTAGCTGTTTCAGTTGATAGTCAAAGAGGACTCTGGTTCCTGCCCCACGCTGACGGTTAACATAACGGCAAGAGGTTAGGTCGGTTATTCCAGAGATATTTAATGGGTTTCCCTTCTTTACCATAATGCCTTGGGTTCGTCCTACCCCCTTAATCAGCACCATTGGCTCCCTTGGAAAAAGCTTCTTGACTAGAGGAATATTATAAGTTCCCGTTGCTTCATCTAATAGGTGAATGGGTGCCAAATGGGTTTCTTCTCGTTTCAATGCCATTAAGCCGCCCATGCTGCCCACATGGGTACTGGAAACAAACATATTGTGATACGCATTGGGCATCATATCTGCCATAACATCTAAGATTAAGTCATGACTGCCAATTACCACCACTGTATTTTCAATTTCATCTAGATCGCGATAAAGCTGTACCTTTACTGCTTCTCCAGCCTCTACCCCTTCGCTGTTTTGAGGAATCACACAAAAACCATCAGCACGAACCAAAGACATGGCTGCACCGGCACCACGGGCAAGGGGTGCTGCGACCATTTTATTGTCTACCTTCCCCACCTTCACGCGAACATATTCCTTGTGTTTTAGGCTGCTGACCAGTCGCTTTGAACAATTGGCCATAATGCTCTTGCCTCCGGCTGAAAAATCACAAGTAAGCTTCTCCAGCACCGGTAAAACAAAGTTTTCAAACCCAATATAGGCAGAAACCGGATACCCCGGTAGGCCAATTACAGGCGTTCCCTCAACAATGGCAAGAATTACCGGTTTTCCCGGTTTAATGGCCACGCCATGAACCAAAACTTCTCCCAATTCTCTAAGGACATGGACCGTATAATCATCTCGCCCTGCACTAGAGCCTGCATTGACAATGACCATATCATGATCCTTCACACTATTGTGCACTGCTGCCTTAATCTGATCGTAATCATCCACCAAAGGCTTAAACCGGCAGCCAATGCCTCCCGCCTGAGTTACCATATTTTCAAACATTCTTGAGTTAGATTCAATAATGCTTCCTGCTTCAATTTCTCCATCGGGTTCAATGATTTCTGTTCCGGTAGGGAAGATTGCCACTCTTGGTTTTTTGCTTACCTCAATTTGTGTAATTCCTGCACTGAGCAATACACCAATATCAATGGCACGAATTTTATGTTTTCCCGGCAAGATCATTTCTCCTGAAACAATATCCTCACCGATGGGCCGAACATGTTGCCAAGGTGCAGCACCTGCAATAATCTTCACCCCTTCTGCTTCTTCCACAATATCCTCTGCCATAATCACCGCATCAAAGGGTGCATTGATGGGATCTCCCGTATCTACAGGAATGTAGTCTATATCCTCCCTTAGGATAATCGGCTCTGTCTCCGATGCGCCATAGGTTTTTTCTGCAATTACTCCAATTCCATCCATCGCAGAAGCATTAAACAAAGGAGAGCTATATCTGGCATAAACCGCCTCCTTGGTTATTCGATTTAAGCTTTCTACAACAGGAATCACTTCAAATTCCGGCAGAGCTACCTCTGCCAAGGCCTGCATATATTTTTCCACCGCCTCATCTACGGGGATTGTTTCTAAGTATAAATTTCTCTTCGCCATACTTTACCTCCTTCGGTTATAGTAATGTTACCCTTATGGTTTCTTCTGCACGGATGCCCTCTTTGTTTGTTTCAATAAAGGTATATCCGCAGGCACCGGTCAAGGTGGTAATCAGCCCGGACTTGCCCAAAACTGGTTTCGCCGTATATCCACTGCCTTGCACTTCTTCGGTTAAGGCCACCATCAAACAAGATGCCCTGCCATTTCCTCCCGCTACATTTTCTGTAATTTTTGCTACAATTTCTTTTGGTGGAGCCTGTCCCGTCTTTTCTCTCAGCAACCAAACCGCAAAGAATTCAAAGACAATCATTGCTGCCACCGGATGGCCGGGCAGTCCCATTAATACCGTTTGACTGTCTTCATCATAGCCCAAAATCGTTGGTTTTCCCGGCTTCAAGGCAATGCCATGGGTAAACACACCCGGCCTTGCTAATTTATCCAAAACTTTGGCGGTAATGTCCTTTTTCCCTTGGCTGCTGCCGCCGCTAACAACAACAAGATCGCTGGTGTTCATTGCCTCTGCCACCGTCTTTGTAAGCAATGGCTCTTCGTCCTTTAACACAAATTTCCGCTGAACAAAGAAACCGTATTTTTTGCACATGGCTTCAATGGCATAGGTGTTAATGTCCCGAATCTGCCCCGGAGCAGGAGCTGCCTCTACAGGAACTAGTTCATCTCCCGTAGATACGATGGTTACATGCATCGGGGAAAACACTTCAACTTGCTCATAGCCTGTAGCGGCCAAAACCCCCACTTCCTGAGGGCGAATCAAGGTCCCCTTTTTCAAAAAACACTGGTCCTTTTTTACATCTTCACCGGCCTGAATTACATTTCTTCCCGGGGAAACACCATCGTAAACTGCAATATTTTTTTCATCAAAGGCCTCACAAAACTCTACCATCACCATGGCATCCGCTCCCTCCGGAAGCATCCCTCCGGTAGGTACATAAATACATTGCCCTGGAGCAACCGTTTTTTTCGGTGCAGTTCCAATTTCTACTTCCTCGATTACTTCCAAAAATACCGGGATACTCTCTGTAACGCCTTGGGTATTTTGTGCGATTACTGCATATCCATCTACCGTGGATTTTGCAAAGGCAGGAACCGGTTCCGTAGCGACAACATCCTTTGCCAAAACACGTCCTATGCTTTGGCTCACATGAACAGCTTCTGTTTTTAACTTCAGCCCTTCTGCCGCCTTAGCCAGCTTTTCCCTTGCTTCTTCCACCTTATCTACTGTTAATAATTCCACAATTGCCCTCCTTGGCTCTTCTTTTCCCTCTACTTTACCTGTTGAAATTCCATACCGGATGTTTTGCTGATTTTGTCCTCTTTATCCACAAAGAGTGCCTCAACCCCCTGTTTTTTTTCAATGAAGCTTCGCCCCTGTTCTTCTCCTAACAGCAAGCAAACCGTACTGTAGCCATCACATTCCATTGCTGTTCCTCTCGGGCCAACAATGGTCACTGCCTCCACTTCATTTTCCACAGGATAGCCGGTTTTTGGATCAAGAATGTGGTGATAGGTTTTTCCCTCCAAAACAAACATTCGCTCATAAATTCCTGAGGTGACTACAGCCTTATCCTTTGCCGAAACCACACCAATGGTTTGGCTTCGATCGCTATAAGGGCGCTCTATACCCACAGACCATGGGGTATCTTGTTCTTTCTCGCCAATAGTGACCACATTTCCGCCTAAATTAACAATCCCCCGGCTTACCCCCTTGTCCACAAGCCGTTCTGCAACTTTATCGGAAATATATCCCTTGGCGATTCCACCTAAATCAATCTTGGCTTCCGGGTTTCCCAAGGAAATCCAATTTCCATCAATCTTAATTTGACGATAATCCACAGTTTCCAAAGCCAGCTGAATCGCTTCTGCTGCCGGAACTACCCCTTCCCCAGACTGAAAATCCCAAAGGTCGGTTAATCTTCCCACAGTAATATCAAAAGCTCCCTCAGAATCCTCGCTTAGTGCAATGGAATTCTTAATAATGGAGAGGGTCTCATCGCTAACCTCAACCGGGCTTCCCTTGGCAGAATTAATCCGATCTACATCGCTACCCTTGACCGTTTTGCTCAGCAAGCGATCATAATCTTGGCACAAGGAAAGGGCCTCCTTCGCTATTGCTCTTCCCTGTTTTTCACTCATGCCGTATATCGTTATTGTACAATTTGTATCCAAATAAAAGCCACTTTCCGAAACAGGTTCTTTCGCCCCACAAGCGGTTTGTGTTATAATAATCAATAAACAAACCATCATGATAACTATTCGTTTTTTCATAAATCCTCCGGTGATCCTATGCTTCAACTAATAAAAAAAGCAGATATTGTTCTGATTCTCGCCCTAATCGCCCTTGGGCTTTGGGCTACGATTTTCTTCAGTGGCAGCGGCGGTGCTCCAAAAGAAGCCGTCATTACCGTTGACGGCAAGCTTTATGGTAGCTATGATCTACTCACGCCACAAACCATTACCCTTCCTTGTGGTAATTGGGTAAAAATAGAAGACCAAGGGGTCTTCATGTCCGATGCAACCTGTGGCGGAAGGGACTGTGTAAGGCAAGGAAAAATTACTGCTCCGCCCTCGACCATCGTCTGTCTTCCCCACAAGGTAATAATTGAACTTAAAGGTGAACTCCATGAATACGACACAATCTCAAAATAACAGTTCCGCTAAATATTCACCCACACAAATCGCCTCTGTTGCCTTACTCACTACCCTTGCAATGATATGTTCTTATCTTGAAACTTTCCTTCCCCTGCCCCTGGCAATTCCGGGAATCAAGCTGGGTATTGCCAATTTAGTTATTATTATCGCCTTATATCTGTTGAATGTAAAGGCTGTTTTTTGCATCAACCTGCTGCGAATCCTCCTCTCCGGATTTTTATTCACCGGAGTTTTTGGTATTCTCTACAGTCTGGCAGGGGGTATGCTTAGCCTCTGCCTCATGGTTTTGTTGAACAAAACTTCTTGGTTTTCAATTTTGGGCATCAGCATTGCTGGAGGTGTAGCCCACAATCTAGGGCAGCTGCTCACCGCAGCCTACCTTATGGGCACCTTCAAGGTATTTTACTATTTTCCGGTACTCCTCTTCTCCGGCTTAATTTGCGGTGGAATCATCGGCCTTTTGGCTTACCTCATCCTACGCAAATTACCTAGAGGTATTCTACCAAAAAACACCAACTTCATCAAGGAAAGGAACATCCAATGATTTACGAAAAAATTGCTTATGAAAACAACCTTCCCTTTCATCTTTCTTTTTCCAACATAAAGGAAGAAAGCAAGCATTGCCACGAAGAGCTTGAGCTGCTTCTGGTTTTGCGCGGAACCACCCATTACCAAATTTATCACAGCGACTATGAGCTTTCTACCGGAGACTTGATTATCTCTGATGTAAAGGATTTGCACCAGATTCACGACTCTTCAGCAGATGCCCTAATGCTGGTTTTGCATATTGATACCAAAGCCTTTGAAGGGCTTTACCCTAATATTAGCTATATGTTTTTCGTTTGCGAGGAATGTATGACGGGTGCCAACGCAAGGGATCAGCTACTTCAAAGTAAACTGGCCCTACTAAAACAAAGCCTGGCCAAGCTAGCAGTAAATTACATCCGTCATAAAGAAGACCTTGATCAATTAACCAAGGGAATTGAAGTACTCCTTGGTATTTTGGTTCGCCATTTTCAAGGGTTTTTCATGGAAGATTACCAATACAAGATGAATACCGAAAATCTTAGCGAAGTGGATCTGCAGCGCCTGTGCCGAATCACCCGCTACCTGCTACACAACTATGACCAAAAAATTACCTTAACCCAGGTTTCAGAAATTGAACATCTGAATCCTTACTATGTTTCTCATCTGATCAAAAAAACATTGGGCTTTAATTTTCAAAATTTCCTCAATGCCATTCGATTGGAATACGCAGAAAAGCATTTGGTCTTTACCAGCCTTACCTTAACCCAAATCAGCGAAAATTGTGGATTTTCTTCCACCAACTATTTTAATAAATGTTTTTCTGCTTGGTACGGCAAAACTCCGGCAAAATATCGGAAGGACTATCACCCTAGCGGCCGCAGCTATGGTCTGCCCTTCCAGCAAGAGGAAGCCATGGCCCTTCTTTCCGACTATTTAAGGCTATCCGGCACCAGTGATCAAGGCTCTGATGTGCTCGGTTCAATTTCCCTTGCCCCTAGGTTCGATCTACCCCTAGCTGCCCAGCCGGTGGGAAGGACCTTTGCTCCCCACCTTTGGATCGATTCCCCGGAAGACAGCTTAATGCTAGGTTATTTCAAGGAAAAGCTTTCTTCCCTCAGTCCTGCTGCCCTTGTACTGCCACCTTCTTGTCGCCTAAGCGAGCCACAGCTATCCTTGCTTGAATCCTTCAACTTGCCGGTGAAAACCAATCTTCATTTTTGCCCGCCCCAGGAAGGAGAAACCATGGCAGCTGCCTGCAGTCAGCTTCTTTCTCCGGGCAATAAGGTACTAACCATTCCTGTTTTTGGCAATAAAAAGGCCCTCTTTACCAAAGAAGGCCTTGATACCGCTTATTATCAGGCTTATGCCCTGCTGAAACAATTTACAGAAGGATCAATGGAGATCCATCCATCCTATACACTGTTTTGGCAAGGGGACAGGCTCTCTGTTTTGGTGCTAAACACCCACAGCACAGCCCTTTCCAACCTGCAGCTTTCTACAGAATTTCTTCCTGAAAAATTTTATCTTTCTTCTATACGATACGCCCAAACGGATCACTGTTTTTCCGCTTATCAGCGCTTAGGCTGCCCCCAAAGGCTTCCTGCACATTTGGTTGCACAGATTAACGAAGCCAATAGCGGCGTCCGTCAGTTTTCCCTTGTTCATCAGGAGCAAACCCCTTCCCTTGAATTTATTCTCTATCCGGAAAGCTTGCTTCTCCTGACTATCTCGTCCGTTTCAGATTGATAATTGCTCCGGTAGGACAAACTTTTTGACACATGCTACAGTTCTTACATTGTTCAACATTGATGGTTGCACAATTATCCTTAACCGTTACCGCTTCAAATTTACATGCTTTTTCACATTTCTTGCAGCCAATACATCCCCGATCGCAAGCCCGAATGGTTTCCATTGGCGTATCCTTTGAGTTGCAGGTTACGTGGAAAACCTTCTTCTTTGGATGAACCACAATAATCTCTTTTGGACAAGTGCTTACACAAAGTCCACAGCCTACACAGGCAT
>JAVWKI010000006.1:0-23428 GCA_036638575.1 Anaerovoracaceae bacterium
GGTTGTCTGACTTCTTAAACTCCGCCTCTATGGCATAGGCTAAAATCTCCTCGTCATTTTGTAGGTCGATTGTGCCTTTTTAAATGACTTGAAATTTTTCCTAGATTCTGTGCCTTTAGTATACCGCTTTCCCTTGGGATGTTCAAGCTAGGCTTTGGCTTTTTCCTCATGGCCTATGGCAAACTTACGTTTGCAAGAAAAAGACAGCCTATTGACTGCCTTTTGATGTGACCCCCAATCGTTAGATTTTGGTCTAACTTTCTATCATTCTCTTGTTAGATTTTTGGTCTAACTTTTGGAGGTCGGTTTATGTTTCTATCTTGTTTAATAAGAAAGTATTGAATTCGCTAGGTTCTTGAATGTTTTTCTTCTCCACAGCCACTGCAACTGCTGCAAGCATTTCCTTTGCCGCAGCTGCTACAATCACCGCAGCTTCCTCCACAAGTTCCTTTTTTATAAATATATATACTGGCGGCTACAAAGAGAATTGCCACAAGTGCGCCAATGATAATGGTTGCTAGCATGTTGATGTCACCCCTTTCAGTTTTTCTTCTCTGGGTTTTCTAAATAACAAGTAAATGAATGTACCCAAGACAATGATTGCTGCCACTGTTCCAATTCCAAAGCTTCCTCCGGTGAGCACTTTGCCAAATTGATAAACCATCAAGGCAATCCCATAAGCAAAGGTAGTTTGATAAACTAGCGCAAAGGTTGTCCATTTGGCACTGTTCATTTCTCTCTTAATGCTTCCGATTGCTGCAAAGCAAGGTGCACAAAGAAGGTTAAAGATAAGGAAGGACGCTCCTCCTGCTGCCACAGGGAACAAGGTGGCTACAGAAGCCCAAAGCCCTGCATCCCCTTCGGTTGCGTCTGCCATTCCTTGCAATACGCCAAAGGTTCCTACAACGTTTTCTTTGGCTACAAGGCCGGAAATCGTTGCTACGGCAGCCTGCCAGTTTCCAAAGCCGAGAGGTGCAAAAATCCAACTGATTCCATGTCCCATTGCTGCCAAGATACTGTCTTCTACTTCTACCATGCCGAAGCTTCCTCCTGACCAGCCAAAGGCGGATAAGAACCAAATCACTCCGCAAGCAACAAAGATAACCGTTCCTGCCTTAATGACAAAGGCCTTGCATCTTTCCCACATGTGCATAAGTACACTTCTTGAAGCCGGACGATGATATTGTGGTAGTTCCATAACAAAAGGTGCCGGATCTCCTGCAAACATACGCATTTTCTTGAGCATAATTCCAGAAGCCACTACTGCTAAAATTCCCACAAAGTACATGGAAGGTGCCATCCACCACGCTCCACCCATAATTGCACCTGCAATCAGTGCAATAACCGGTAGCTTTGCTCCACAAGGAATAAAGGTTGTGGTCATAATGGTCATTCTTCTGTCTTTTTCGTTTTCTATGGTCTTGGTTGCCATTACTCCAGGAACTCCGCAGCCTGAAGAAATCAACATAGGGATAAAGCTCTTGCCGGATAAACCAAACTTTCTAAATACACGGTCCATAATAAAGGCAACTCTTGCCATATACCCGCAATCTTCTAGGAAAGAAAGGAAGAAGAACAAGATAAACATCTGCGGTACAAATCCTAAGACAGCACCTACTCCTCCGATGATTCCATCTACAATCAGGCCATTCAGCCACTCTGCCGCGCCTACATTTTCTAACATACCTTTTACCGCCGGCTGAATCCATTCTCCAAAAAACACATCGTTGGTCCAGTCGGTAACAATGGTTCCTATGGTGGTCACCGAAACGAAGTAAACCAGAAACATAATTGCTGCAAAGATAGGCAGTGCAAGAAAACGGTTGGTTACAATTCGGTCAATTTTGTCCGAAGTAGAAAGTCCCATTCTCCCTTTTTTCACTGCACCCTCCATTACTGAAGTGATTTCGTCATATCGTTCGTTGGTGATGATCGCCTCCGCATCATCGTCAAGAATCGTTTCCGCCCTTGCGATGACCTTGTCTATTTCATCAATTATGGCCTTAGATAAACCCAGTTTTTTTTGAATTTTTTCGTCTCGCTCAAAGAGCTTCACAGCAAACCATCGTTGCTGTTCTCCTGCAATTGCCTCTCCGGTTAAGGTGATAATTTTTTCCAGTGCCTCTTCCACAGGAATGGTAAACACTTTGGAAATATGCTGATGAACCAGCTCCTCCGCCGGAGTATGGGCATGGACATCTTCTAAGGAAAGCTTAATCGCCTCTTCGGCAGCAGTCATTAAGCCCGTTTTTTTCAGTGCTGACATGAGCACTACCTTACATCCAAATGCCTTTTCAATTTGCTTTATATTGATTTTGTCCCCGTTTTTCTGCACAATATCCATCATATTGATGGCCAAAACCGTTGGAATTCCAAGTTCTACAAGCTGTGTTGTCAAGAACAGGTTTCGTTCCAAGTTGGTTCCGTCAACAAGGTTGATAATTGCATCAGGTTTTTCATCTACCAAATAATCTCTGCTCACCACCTCGTCTAAGGTGTATGGGGACAAGGAATAAATCCCCGGAAGGTCTGTAATTACTACATCCTTATGTCCTCTAAGCTTTCCTTCTTTTTTCTCTACGGTTACCCCTGGCCAATTTCCCACATATTGGTTGCTGCCGGTTAACTCGTTAAACATTGTCGTCTTCCCGCAGTTTGGGTTACCAACCAAAGCGATTCTAATTTTCATTTTCTACTCTCCCCTTTTGGTTAGTTCTACCTAACCTATTGTCAAAAAAATTTATACCATAATTCTCCGCGCCATGTTTTTATCCAAGGCGATTTTTGTATCTTTAACCGATAAGATCATGTTTCCCGCCAAAACAGAAACAACGGTAACATCTGCACCTTCTACTAGCCCCAAATTATTCAAAAACTTACGGCTTTCGTCCTTTCCTGTAATCTTCACAATCTTATTTTTCTCTCCGATTTTCATCATTGTTAACGGCATCATGCTCCCCCCTTTCAAGTTTACTCCTCTATCTGCCGGTTAGTCACTTCTAACTATCAATAGGTTAGCATTAACTAACCCTTTTGTCAAGGGATTCTTTTTTGTATTTTTAAGGACGAAACTACAGCAGAAACACAAAATAACCATGCCAGTACAAATCTCCTCTGGCATGGTTATGTTCGTTATTGGGTTAAGGTTTATTTTACGTCGAAATGCTCTTCTTACAAATTCTCCTGGCGTTTGATTTTCTTTGTGGTGGTTTTGATAAAATCGTCGGTTCGGATAATGATATTCCTTACTCGCTTATAGTTTGGTAAGGTATTGTTCATTTGGAAGACTTCTTCTCTAAAGATCTCATGAATCTCTTCCTCAGAAAGTGCTTCGCCCTTCTCTTCCTTGATTTGTGCATAGTCCGGCATGATTTGTGCCGCTACGATAATATCGTTTCCACCCTCTTCTTCTAATCCATATACCATAGATTCTTGAACAAATGGAAGTCTGTTGAGTAGCAATTCCAGTTCTTCTGGGTAAATATTTTTTCCGGTTTTGGTTACAATCACATTTTTGGCTCTACCGGTGAGGTAAACCCATCCATTTTCATCAATAAATCCAAGGTCTCCGGTATAGAACCAGCCATCCTTGATTACCTTTGCGGTTTCTTCGGGCATGTTGTAATATCCAAGCATTACATTTGGTCCGCGGTAGACGATTTCTCCAATGCCTTCACTGTCTGGGTTGACCACTTTGATTTCTCCTCCAGGAAGCACCGGACCACAGGAGCCGGCCTTAACATAGGAAGTATGGCGATCAAAGTCAGGCATTCCCGAAACCAGCGGTGAAGTTTCAGTCAGTCCATAGCCTTGTGATATATCAAAGCCAAGATCCATAAAGCCTCTCATAATCTTTGGATTCAGTGCTGCTGCTCCGCAGATGAATAATCGCAGGCGGCCGCCAAAATTCTTATATACTGATTTGAAAATGGTTCGTCGCTTGTCGATGCCCATAGCCATCAGTAGGTTATTGGTCTTAATCAGTCCTCGAAGTGCCTTTTCCTTTTTGGATTTCTTGGCCTGCTTCCAGATCTTGTCGTAAATAGATTCCACAATCAGTGGCACGCCCACAAGGACACTGGCTTTTGCTTCTTGCAGGTTCTTCAGTACGTATTTCAACCCTTCAAAAAAGGCGATGGCGCCTCCTTGGAAGAATACAACCATAATGCCCATGGTCGATTCAAAGGTATGGTGAATCGGTAAGACAGAAAGTGCTACCTCGTCTTCTCTTAGCTGAACGATTTTGGATGTGCCGGTAAGCACCGAAGTAATATTTCTATTGCTGAGCATTACACCCTTTGGTACGCCGGTAGTCCCTGAGGTAAACAGGATTACTGCCATAACGTCCGGATCAATGGAAATATCCAGGTAATCCCGGTTGCCCTCTTCCATCAGAATCTTTCCTCTTGCCACCAAATTCATGATGTGCTGTGGCTCATATTTATCCTTCTCATCCTCGTAGGCATTCATCTTGTATTGATGTGGTATTGGCATTTCTTTAAAGATTTTTTCGTATTTATCCGTATAGAACACCGCCTTACAATCTGCCGTTTTCACCAAGATTTCTATTTCCTCCTTGGTCAGCTCCTTATCCAAGGGAACCGCAATTCCGCCCCCGCAGACAACGGCAAAATACGCCAAAATCCATTGATAACAGTTGGTTCCAATGATGGCAATCTTTTCTCCCTTCAGTCCATTGTTGACCATGTAGGTGCCCAAAGCATCCACATCCTCCTTTACCTGACGAAAGGTTAACGGATTATACGCTCCGCCTTTCTCTTTTTTTACCAAAAAAGCGGGCCTCTCTCCAAAAAGAGACGCTCCCGAAGTAAGCATTTCTTTAATGGTGGAAATTTCTCTAACCTGATGTAAGCGTTCATCTTCATTGATATATGTTGTCATGGTCTTCCTCCCATCTATCTATTTTTGTTTATCATAAGCATTTCTTATGTTATAATTAGCTATTATATAACACTCTGAACCATAAATAAACACAGAAAGGATATTAAATTTTGAGTACACATATTAACGCCGCAAACAAAGGCGATATTGCAGAAAGCATCCTTCTTCCCGGAGATCCCCTTAGAGCAAAATATATTGCAGAAAACTTTTTGGATAACCCGGTATTATACAATGATATTCGAAACATGTACGGCTATACCGGCACCTACCGAGGTGTGCCGATTTCTGTTCAAGGGACAGGAATGGGTATGCCTTCTATGGGCATCTACTCTTGGGAATTAATTACTCAGTACGATGTGCAAAACCTAATTCGTATTGGAACAGCCGGATCATTTCGAGAAGAAATCAAAATGAACGATGTAGTCCTGGGGATTGCCGCTTCCACCGATTCAAACTACAAGCATGCGTTTGACGTGCCGGAAGGCTACGCCCCTTGTGCTAGCTGGTCCCTGCTGGAAAAAGCCATGGAAGTCAATAAGACCTTGGCCTTGCCGGTTAAACCGGGAAATATTGTTTCCTGTGACGTGTTTTATGAAACTGTAGATGGTTGGTGGCAAAGATGGGCCAAAATGGGCGTTATGGCTGTAGAAATGGAGGCTGCTGCCCTTTATCTTAATGCGGCCTACCACAAGGTTAACGCACTGGCAATGATGACCATTACCGATCATTTCGTCACCGGCGAACGAGCGACCACAGAAGAACGAACCCACGCCAACGAAGACATGATCAAATTCGCCTTAGAAATTGCAACTAAATAAAACAAATGGAGTAATCAATGAAAGTTTTAGAGTCCGGAGAAAATTACCTGGAAACAATCTTAATCTTAAAAGAAAAAACCGGTTCGGTACGTTCTATCGATATTGTCAGAGAACTAGATTTCACCAAACCTTCTGTTAGCGTGGCAATGAAGCGCCTGAAGGAAGACGGCTTTATCCACGTGGATAGTGGCGGCTACATCACCCTAACCCCTACAGGGGAAGCCATTGCGCGGGAAATTTACGAGCGGCACACCATTTTGACCGCTGCCCTATGTAAGCTTGGGGTTGATGAGGACATTGCCAAAGAGGATGCTTGCAAGATGGAGCATTATATCAGCAAGGAAACCTTTGAAAAAATTAAGGAACACCTAGCGAAAGGAACGGAAATAAAATGAAAGAACAAAACACATGGCTTACCTACACCCCGGAGGATCTGGACAAGATAGAAACGCTAAGCAAGGGGTATATCCAATTCTTAAATCAAGGCAAAACCGAGAGAGAATGTGTCCGGGAAATCATCACCATGGCTGAGGAGAATGGATATGCAAATTTAGCGGATCTCATTTCCAGCAAAAAAACACTTACAGCAGGAGATAAGTTCTACGCTCAGTGTATGGACAAGACCATTATTCTGTTTAACCTAGGGACAGAGGATATTGAACAGGGCATGAATATTCTTGGGGCACATATTGATTCCCCTCGTTTAGATGTTAAGCAAAATCCTCTTTACGAAAACAGTGAGTTTGCTTATTTGGATACCCATTATTATGGTGGCATCAAAAAATACCAGTGGGTCACCCTTCCTCTTGCCCTTCACGGGGTAGTGGTGAAAAAAGACGGAAGCAAGGTGAATATTTCCATTGGAGAGAATCCTGATGACCCGGTATTTTTCATCAGCGATTTGCTGATTCATTTGGCTGCCGATCAATTGGATAAAAAAGCCAGCGTAGTCATTGAAGGAGAACAGCTAGATGTCTTGTTTGGCAGCATTCCTCTAGAGGATAGCGAAAAGGAGCCGGTTAAGCAAAACATTCTCAAGCTGCTCAAGGAAACCTATGATCTGGAGGAAAACGACTTTTGGTCGGCTGAGCTTGAAATCGTCCCTGCGGGAAGTGCCAGAGAAGCCGGTCTTGATCGAAGTATGATTTTGGCCTATGGCCAAGATGATCGAGTTTGCGCCTACACCTCACTTATCGCCATGCTCAAAGAGGAAAACCCAAAGAAGACCACTTGTTGCCTCCTTGTAGATAAAGAGGAAATCGGAAGCGTAGGTGCTACCGGTATGCAATCTCGATTTTTTGAAAACACCCTTGCTGAGGTACTCAATGCAATGGGTGCATATAGCGAGCTAACGCTTAGAAGAGTACTTGCCCGTTGCAAAATGCTCTCTTCTGATGTGAGTGCAGCCTATGACCCTACCTTTGATGGTGCTTTTGACAAAAAGAATGCCGCTTGGTTTGGTCGTGGAATTGTCTTTAACAAATTCACCGGAGCCAGAGGCAAATCCGGTTCTAATGATGCCAATGCCGAATACCTTGCTCATTTGCGCAATATTCTTTCTAGAAATAATATTGCCTTTCAATCTGCTGAGCTAGGAAAGGTAGACAAAGGCGGCGGCGGTACCATCGCTTATATTATGGCACTTTACGGCATGGAGGTTGTGGACAGCGGCGTTGCTGTACTCAATATGCATGCTCCCTTTGAGGCAACCAGCAAGGCAGATATCTATGAAGCCAGCAAAGCCTATCTTGCCTTCCTTCAGGAAGCTTAATCGAAAGAACAAAATGCCCCCCCGGACAAAATGGTCCATGCTTCTATGGCCGAGGGGGCCAAATAAGCGCCAAGATTTTTTTTAGAACAATTATACAATTTTAAATGAAAAACTGTCTCCAATAGGTTATAATAGTACGATAGTTAGGTTAACAAAAAATTCGATGTCAAAATGGAGGCTTTATGACTTGGAATGTTGCTCCGGAGTGTATTTCCGGTATATTACTATTGATTTTAATTATTTATCTGCATCAAGGGGTCTATGTTAGCACCACTAGAGATCGGATGTTCCGTTTCGCAGCTTATGTTGTCCTTTTGTCCATAACGGTAAATTTAATTTCTACCTATATGATCCACTACTATGAATTCTTTCCCCATTCTGTAGTGATGGCGGTGACCTCCCTTTACTATGTCTTAACGCCAATGATCCCCTTACTCTACCTTTATTACACCATCAGTATTCTTTATTATAACTATTCCTTTGCCCGAATTAACAAGTATTGGCACTTGATGGCAATTCCTTATATCCTCTACTTAATTGTGCTCTTGCTCAACCCTTTTTTGCACAATGTGTTCTGTATTTTGCCGGGGCAAGGCTATGTGCAAGAAGAACACGTACGGCTTCCTTATGTAGTATTCTTTCTTTACTGCTTATTTGTGATCATTCTCACCTTGATCACCAGAAAACGCGTAGAAAAAAAGATATATCGTGTACCCCTATTTTTCGTTTTTATTTCTCTGCTGTTTATTATTGTACAATCCTTTATGCCGGAAGTTATGCTCACGGGAACTGCAGGGTTTACTACAATTTTTATTTTGTATCTCTATCTTCAAAACCATCGATTATCTGCAGACGAATTGACCGGTTTGCTCAACCGCAACATGCTTTATCATATTTTGGAAAACGGAATTAAAACCAAATCAGCTTTTTCCTTCTTTGTGATCAGCCTGCAAAATTTCAAAGGAATCAACGGCCGCCTTGGCATGAAAAAAGGTGATGCGATCTTGCTCAATATTTCAAAATATCTTTGTGCAAACTTCCCGCAGCAAAATGTCTATCGTTATAGCGGAGATGAATTTGCCGTGCTCACCAAGGCAACAGAAAAAAAGGACTTAGAAAAGATGATAGAAGCAATTCTTCAACGGTTTTCCCACTCCTGGGATATTGGTGGCGTAGAATGTCTTGTGGAGGTTCGTGTAGCTTTGGTCAATTATCCCAAAGCCGGCACCACTGCCGAGGCCTTGATCAACGCCATGGATTATACCTTAGCCGATGCCAAGAAGCACGATAGCGGTCAACTCCACTTCTATGATGAAAAAACCAAAAACGCCATGCTCCGGAAACAAGGAATTCAAAACGCCTTACAAAATGCACTGGAAAACGATGGCTTTGAACTACATTATCAGCCCATTTGGTCTGTAAAAAAGCAATGCTTTGATCAAGCAGAAGCCCTGCTCCGACTAAAGCCTACCGAAATGGGGGCGCTTTATCCCGACGAATTTATTCCCATTGCAGAGGAATCCGGATTGATTGTAGACATTACCTATTTGGTTCTGGAAAAATCTTGTGCTCTCCTAAACAAACTCGATCGCCTTGGAGATAGCCGTGCAGAATTCAAATGTATTTCTGTTAACTTTCCCTTCATGCAGTTTATGCAAAATGGATTACAGGAACGAATTTTAGAGATTTTGAATCGACATTCCCTTTCCCCGGAAAGACTAAAAATAGAAATCACCGAACGAACCCTCGTGGAAGATTTTATCATTGTCAAAGAATTCATGAAAACCATGGGCGAAAAAGGCGTTCGCTTCGGCCTAGACGACTTTGGTGTTGGATACTCTAACATTGAAACCCTACTCCTCATCCCCTTTGATGTGATCAAAATGGACAGGAGCCTCGTCTGGTCTACCGCCTCCAACGAAAACTTTGCGAAATTTTTCAAGCACATGGTCAATTCCTTCATCGGCCTTGGTCGTAACGTTGTAGCCGAAGGAGTAGAAACAGAAGCACAGCTAAACCATGTTATCAACAGCGGCTGCCAAGAAATCCAAGGCTACTATTTTGCCAAACCAATGCCGGAAGACACCCTCGTCAACTTCCTCCTCTCCCGATAAACCCACAACACAAACGCGCAACGCAAACGCGCAACACAAACACGCAACGCAAACGCATAACACAAACACTTCAAGCAAGGGGCCGTAAAACGCCCCTATTTTTGTATGCCCTTGGGCTGATGGGAGCAACACAGGGCGAGGCGAGGCGGGACAAGGCGTGGCTTGGCAACAGCTCCTTGTAATAGTCAAAAATTAAACTACCGGCCACCAAGGGTTAGTCAGAAAACTACCCTTTGGCCCAAATCCACATCTATAACTTTCACTGAACCAGGCGATAATTGATAGGTGATTTCACACCTATGCTGAAAGCAGAATAGATCGCGGTTTTTTGCACCCTTTGGCCTAAAACAGGCCTTCAAATGCAAAAAATTCAAATACTTATACCTGCAAAAAAATGTTTATACATTAAGCTGAACTACTAATCAAGTCGTGGGCGGCCGCGGCCAGACCAAAGCCCAAAACCCCAAGGATTTTGCATTTCCAACGCTGAAATCGGCCAAAGGGTGCAAAAATTTGCATTTGAACCCCCGAAAAAAAGGAAAGGGTGCAAAAAAGGCGGATCTGTTATTTTTTGGAAATTTACAACTTCTAGCAAGGGGATGAAACTTTGTAAAAGTTGGCATGCTTCTTGCGGTGCACACGTGCAAGGCTTTTCTTCAGGGCATGCTTCTTGCGGTGCACACGTGCAAGGCTTTTCTTTAGGGCATGCTTCTTCCAAGGGTGTTTTTTCATATAGAGATTTTGGTATAGGCGAGAATGATGGGTGATATTGATGGCCTTATTTTCCTTGCAAAGAATGGTTGCAAGAAAAAGCAAATATGGGTATAATTAACTCTACCGTTTTTGGGGAATTATGGATTAGGGAGAAGAGAAAAATGAAAGAATTTAGTATTAGTACGAATGTATTTTTTGGGGAGGGGGCACTGGAGCGGCTCACCAAAATAGAGAATAAGCGGGTAATGGTGGTTTGCGATGAATTTATGGTTACTTCGGGAACTGTAGAGAAGATTACTCAGCGATTAAAAAATTGTCAGGTGAGTGTTTTTAGCGAGGTGGTACCGGATCCGCCCATTGAAGTTATTGCGTCAGGAATGCTTGCTTTGCAAAAAAGTAATGCACAAATTATGATTGCTTTGGGTGGAGGATCTTCTATTGATGCGGCTAAGGCGATTCGTGAATTTTCAAAGCAAATTCCGGAGCTAGAGCAGAATATAGAAGAATGCTTTGCTATTCCTACAACTAGTGGTACCGGATCTGAGGTGACTCAGTTTTCGGTGATTTCTAACCAGAGGGAAGGGCTGAAATATGCTATGGCAAATCGCTCTTTGTTGCCGATGGTGGCAATTTTGGATCCGGAATTGGTTGTTTCTGTTCCAGAGGCCATTACCGCAGATACAGGGCTGGATGTGCTTACCCATGCCATAGAGGCCTATGTTTCTACCGATGCGACAGATTTTTCTGATGCACTGGCAGAAAAGGCAATAACCTTGGTCTTCCGTTTTCTTCCTCTTGCCTTTGCAGATGGACAAGATTTATTGGCAAGAGAAAAGATGCACAATGCCTCCTGCCTTGCGGGGATGGCGTTTAATGCAGCAGGACTGGGAATTACACACAGCCTTGCTCATGGCGTAGGTGCAAAGCTACATCTTTCTCATGGGAGAAGTAATGGGATGTTGCTTCCTTTGGTTATTGAATTTAATGCAGAGCTACCAAGGACCGGATACACCAAGGAATATAGTAGGGCTGCAAAAAAATATCAGAGAATCGCAAAGCTTTTGGATCTTCATAGCAGCACCGTACCTATTGGCGTGAATGCATTGATCCAACAGATCAAAAAACTACAAAAGGAGCTTAACCTACCTACTACACTGAAACAGCTTAGTGGGGAAGGGATGAAGGTAGAAGCCTATGAAGCTTATAAGGAAGAGATTGTCCTTGCAGCAATGGAGGATATTTGTACGGGAACCAATCCAAGACCGGTAGCAAAGGAAGATCTTGAGGAATTATTTACTGCTTTAATTGGATAATCTAGAGGAAAACTGGGGAGGACAGATGGCACAGACAACCAAACAGGCCTTGGCAAGAGCATTGAAAAAAAGGGCAAAGCATAAGTCGCTGGACAAAATAACCATTGTAGACATTGCCGAAGACTGTGGTGTTAATCGGCAAACCTTCTATTACCATTTTCATGACATTGTGGATTTGGTAGAGTGGATATTTACGCGGGAAAAAATCAAAGCCATTGACGGAAAGAAGATGGATGAAAGTTGGCAGAACGGATTTTTGCGTGCATTTACCTATGTTCTTGAGAACCGTGCGTTTATTGAAAATGTTTATCATTCTTCCTGTAAGGAATATTTGGAACGGTATTTGTATAAGGAAACCTATCACCTGCTTTTGGATGTAGTCAATGAAAAGGCAGAAGGAATGTCTGTAAGAGAAGAAGACAAGCAGTTTATTGCCTATTTTTATCAATTTGCTTTTGTGGGCTTGCTGTTAGACTGGATTGATGGTGGAATGAAAGAAGAGCCCAAGAACATTATCGACCATGTGAGCATTTTGGTTCAAGGGGACATTACAAAAGCCTTGGAACGTTACCGTATAGATAAAATAATCTAGAGAACCCTCCCCTAAACCCTTGACTTTTCTTGTGTAACTTGTTAACTTGGAAGGATATGATTTGGAGGAGAAAAATAAATGATCAATGTAAATAATATAAGCATGAATTTTGACGGACAGGATTTGTTTAAGGATGTAAATCTGAAATTTACATCGGGAAATTGTTACGGTGTTATCGGTGCTAATGGTGCAGGTAAATCTACATTTCTACGAATCCTTTCCGGAGTATTAGATCCGACTACCGGAGAAGTATCCATTAAGCAAGGTGCCAGAATGTCTGTACTGAAGCAGGATCACTTTGAATTTGATGAGTTTACGGTATTGGATACGGTAATTCAAGGAAACGCAAGACTTTATTCCATTATGAAGGAAAAAGATGCATTATATGCCAAGGAAGATTTTTCTGACGAGGATGGGGTAAAGGCTTCTGAGCTAGAGTGCGAATTTGCAGAAATGAATGGCTGGGAAGCAGAGTCTGATGCAAGCCGACTAATTCAAGGCTTGGGCCTAACCAATGATATTTTATATCTAGAAATGGGCAGTCTAACGGCCAAGGAGAAGGTAAAAGTATTGCTGGCACAGGCACTTTTTGGAAAACCGGAAATTATTCTACTAGACGAACCCACCAACCATTTGGATATTTTGGCGGTAAACTGGCTTGAGGACTTCCTTATGGACTATGAAGGAACAGTCATCGTAGTTTCCCATGACAGACATTTCCTCAATACAGTATGTACCAATATTGTAGACGTGGACTATGGTAAAATCAAAATGTATGTAGGTAACTATGAATTTTGGTACGAGTCCAGCCAACTGATCCAGCGTATGATCAAGGATCAGAATAAGAAGAACGAAGATAAAATCAAAGAATTGCAAAGCTTTATTCAGCGATTCTCTGCCAATAAATCTAAGTCCAAGCAAGCGACCTCCAGAAGAAAGCTCATTGATAAATTAACAGTAGAGGAGCTTCCTTCCTCTTCACGAAGATATCCTTTTGTGGGCTTTAATATGGAGAGAGAAGCGGGCAAGGAAATTTTATATGTAGAAGGCATCAGCAAGACCATTGATGGGGTAAAGGTTTTGGACAATGTAACCTTTAGGGTGAACAAAGAAGACAAGATAGCCTTTGTTGGAGAAAATGAAATTGCAAACACCACCCTGTTCAAGATCCTAATGGGAGAAATGGAACCGGATGAAGGAACCTATAAATGGGGAACGACCATTACTACTTCTTATTTCCCTCTGGACAACTCTGCGTTTTTTGACGGATGCTCGTTAAACTTAGTTGAGTGGCTAGGGCAATATACGAAGGAAACCACGGAAACCTTTATGAAGAGCTTCCTGGGGAAAATGCTGTTTTCCGGAGACGATGTTTACAAAGAAGTACAGGTTCTCAGCGGAGGAGAAAAGGTTCGTTGTATGTTGTCCCGTATGATGCTGTTTGGCTCCAATGCCTTGGTTTTGGATCAGCCGACCAACCATCTTGACCTAGAATCCATCACCGCACTAAATGATGGTTTAGTAAGCTACAAAGGAAACATGCTGTTTTCTTCCCACGACCATGAATTTATTCAGACAATCGCAAACCGTATCATCGAATTTACAGAAGATGGCATGGTTGATCGCTTAGGAACCTATGACGAATATATTGAATACATGGAAGCAAAAGAAAAGAACGAAAAGTAAAAATTAAAATCAAAATCAGCGGCTACAGGTAGTGAGGAAACCCACAAGCCTGTGGTCGTTTTTTTGTCTAAAAAATAAATGAAGAACCAAGACTTCTCTTGCTGTGGTATAATTTATATATCAGTGAAAGTCGTAAAATATGGAAAGGCGGAAAGGGAAAAATGAAAAATATGGAAAGAAGTGCAAAGCATAATCCCCTAAGAACCATAACCTGCATACTGCTCTTAATGAGTCTGGTATTGTTTACAAGCTGTAGCCTTCTGCAAGAACCTGCCTCTGATTATAGCAAGGCAGAAAATTGGTTGGCAGCAGAAGTGGAGGGAGATAAGGCGGTAGATGTTTTTTATCTTTACCCTACAACGTTTTCCATGGAGAAGGGTGGAGAGCCTTTTGCCAAAATTGATGATGGAGGAATGCGCAGTGGAGCAAAACAGGTCTATGACTTTCAAAGTGGCGTTTTCGCCCAAAGCTGCAACCGATATGCCCCTTACTACCGGCAAGTAGATGCAGTCTATGATTTGCAGAAATCTCAAAAAACACAAGAGAAAAACATGGAGAAGCTTCCGGCGAAGGATGCCCTTGCAGCCTTTGATTATTACATAGAACACTATAACAAGGGAAAGCCGTTTATTTTAGCTGGACATTCTCAGGGCTCTAACGTGCTGCTTTACCTCTTGGACACCTATATGAAGGAGCATCCGGAAACCTACAAGCGCATGGTTGCTGCCTATGTTATTGGTTATTCTGTTACAGAAACCTACCTGAAAGAAAACCCTCATCTTCGTTTTGCACAAGGACAAGAGGATACTGGGGTAATTATTTCCTATAATACTGAAGCAACGGGAGTGACGGAGGAAAATCCGGTTTTACGCAAAGGAGCCATTGCCATTAATCCGATTACCTGGACAAGGACAGAGGAACCGGCACCGGCAACGCTTAGCAAGGGTTCATTGATGCTCCATGAGGGCGAGCCGGTAAAAATGAGTCAATTTGCCGATGCAAAAGTAAATCAAGAGCGGGGCGTAGTCAATATTTCTACAGCAGATCCAAATATTTATTCTTCCCCAGAAAACCCAATATTCAAAAAAGGCGTATTCCATGCCAATGATTACAATTTTTATTATTTTGATTTGATGCAAAACGTAGCAGATAGAATCAAGGCATACCAGGAGAAAAGTGAAGAGTAAGAAGCGAGAAGAGGAGCATAAAAGCAGATGAATATACAAATTTTTGGAACGAAGAAATGTTTTGATACAAAAAAAGCACAGCGATATTTCAAAGAGAGAAAAATAGCGGTGCAATTTATTGACTTGAAAGAAAAGGAAATGAGCAAGGGTGAGTTCCAGCGGGTTAAGCAGGCAGTGGGTGGCGTGGATGCGCTGATGGATATGCAGGCAAAGGACAAGGCCTTGCTGGCATTGCTTGTCCACAGCACATCGGAAGACAAGGAGCGGCGGCTACTAGAGGAGCAACAAATGATCAAGACTCCAGTAGTGAGAAATGGAAAGCTTGCCACGGTAGGCTATTGCCCGGAGGTTTGGAAAACTTGGGCCTAGGCCTATGCACAAGGAGTTAACCCTTGGGAATTGCAATTTCCTTTAATTTGGATTTTCGAATTAACCAAAGGCCGATAAGCAAAAATGGAAGGGCTATGGCAAGGGCAGGAATGGCCTGCATTAAGGTGATATCTTTTGTGGCGGCAGGACCGGCAGTAAAATAGGTCCAAAGGTCAGTGGAAATGTCGAATAGGCTGTGAAGAAGAATGACACTCCAAAGATTTTTACTGCGAAGGTAGACTCCGGCAAAAAATACCTCGGCAAAGATAGCAAAAACAACTTGAAACAGGGTGGTGTTTTTTAGCTGAGGCAGATACATTAAATTGACTAAATGTGCTACACCAAAGAGAATGGATGAACATAAAACGGCATTTCGAATGCTGTTTTTTTGCTTTTTCCAACGAATTAAAAGGTGATTTAGCACAACTCCCCGCATGAGGACTTCTTCAAAAAATCCTACCGTAAAGTTAAAGAACACACAGCCAAGAATAATGGCAATGCCTGGAGAGGTTTTCATGTTGGGTAGATTAGCAAAAATATTGATCAAACTGAGGACAATGGCAAACCAGCCAAAGACAAAGCTTCCTTTAAATAGGTTGGTTGTGGTGAAGCCTAGGGTCCCCATGGAGCAGTCTTCTCCCTTATGGACTTTTTTCAGAAGCAAGAGACAAAGAAAAGCGATGGCTAAGCGTAGGCTTGCACCAAATAAATTTGGTACACCTTCTTTCCCAAAGGGAACCTCCAGTGACAATAGAGATAAGGTGACAAGAATTAATATACTTGAAGAAATAATTTGTTTCATTTGGCTTATCCTTTCTGTAGTACGTATAGCACCTCGAAGAGGTGGACGATCTTGGTTTCAGTGTAACATGGAAAAAAAGCCAAGTCTTTAAAGTGACGATTTTTAAAGAAAACTTCGAAAATGGTTAGAATTAAATAAGGGGATAGGCAAGAAAGATTGTTTTGCTAAGTAAATTTTGTTAAAATAAAAAAGTTATAAATCTAATTTAGATAAAAAAGGAGTAGTATGCGTACATT
This sequence comes from Anaerovoracaceae bacterium, assembly GCA_036638575.1. Lineage (GTDB taxonomy): Bacteria > Bacillota > Clostridia > Peptostreptococcales > Anaerovoracaceae > JAXGRD01. The sequence continues at coordinate 16,505 of JAVWKI010000006.1, forward strand.
TAATTCATTTTTGGCTTGCATAACGTCGGCCTTGTTTATTTATCACAGTCTCTCCATGAGCTTGTTTTTGATGGGGATGTTGCCTTTTTCACCTATACGAAAGCAGCTAGGCTGGGTGCTTTTGGCTTTGATGCTTGTTCATGGGGTCATTAGCTTGCTTTTGATGATCCGAACAGGAGGCCGATATTCGTATGTGAAAGAAAATTTTGGCGTGCATTTGCAACGAATTTTAGGGATTTTGGCGGTGTGCTTATTGCCGCTACATTTGGGTGCTTTCGGGCATTTTGATCCCACTCTAGGGAAATATGTGATCACAACACCCACAGCAGGAATGTTTTTGATCCAATCCTTGTTTACCTTGGTCTATGTGATACATTTTATGATCAGTACACCAAAAATCATGGTTTCAGCAGGGATAATTACAGATGAGCGAAGGAAAAAAGGATTTTTTATTGGGGGAACCCTCTTTGGATTGGCCGTAGGTGTGTTGGCCATCAGTGCATTTGGAATTTATTGTTTTTAGCGGAGAGAGGAAGAGGAAATAAAATGAAGGAAATACTCATCGTGGGCAATGGTCTAGCAGGACTAAGTGCTGCGGCAGAAGTAGTAAAACAGGGACATCGGGCGATTATTGTCTCTCCTATGCCTGCAAATCGAGCGCAGTCGGTTATGGCTGCAGGAGGGATTAATGCAGCACTCAATACTAAGGGAGAGGACGATTCTCCACAGGAGCATTGCCAAGACACCCTAAAGGCCGGAGTTTTTTTGGGAAATGAAGAAGCCATAAGAAATATGACTGCTGCCGCGCCGGAACTTATTGGGTGGCTTTCTGACATGGGAATGGTCTTTTCTAGAGATGGGCAAGGCAATCCGGATTGCAGATATTTTGGTGGACAGAAAAAGAAGAGAACAGTTTTTTCTAAATCCGGAATTGGCAAGCAATTGATCTCTGCCTTATCCCAATACTTGAGAAAATATGAGGCAGAAGGCCAGGTGGTCTTTATGGAAAATTGTAGCATGGTTCAGTTAATCCAAAAAGATGGCATGGCTGCGGGGATTGTGGCATACAATCTGGCAACAGATAGCTTTCTTACCCTAGGGGGAGAAGGGGTGATTATCGCTACAGGAGGAATGAATGGAATTTTTGGAAAAACAACCGGATCTGTGGTCAGTGATGGTAGTGTTACGGCACTTCTTTATGGGGAAGGCTGCGGGCTTAGCAATGGGGAAATGATTCAATATCATCCAACGACCATAGAGACGAAGCAAAAACGAATGCTCATTAGTGAAGCGGCTAGAGGAGAAGGTGGGCGGTTATTTGCCATGAAGGAAGGAAAACCGTGGTACTTTATGGAGGAGTGGTTCCCGGAAGGGGGAAATCTCATGCCTAGGGACGTGGTTTCAAAAAGCATTTATCAGGTGATTCAAATGCAAAAAGAAGAAGCTTCGGCAGATCTTTTTTCTGAGCCGGGGGTGTGGCTAGATATTTCTTTCTTACCAAAGGAAGTAATTGAAGAACGCCTAGAAGAGATTACGGCATTGTGTCAGGATTTTCTTGGCTTAGATCCGGCTAAGGAGCCCATTCCGGTTTATCCGGGAATCCACTATTTCATGGGTGGCTTGTACGTAGACAATCAACATCGAACAACAATGAACAATCTTTTTGCAGCAGGGGAATGTTGTGCCCTGTATCACGGCGCAAATCGCCTAGGCGGAAACTCAACCCTAGGGGCAATTTATGGAGGGAAGATTGCAGCACAAACCTGTCTGAAGGAGGGAGAAAAACTAAACCTGGACCAAGAACCGGAACTATTTTCTGATTCTTCTCAGGAGGGAGTAAACCCATTGGTGGTGCAGCAGCAAATGCATTGCATCATGAATGAGGCCATGGGAATTATTCGAGATGAAGCAGGTCTGTTACAAGGACTTGCAGAAATTGAGCGGTTGAAAGCAATTTCGCTAAAGTGTCTTCCAACGGTAGATAGAGCGGGTCGCGAAAACATGGTAGAGCGGATAAAAACAAAAAACTTTTTGAACTTGGCAGAAGCTTTGCTGAAAAGTGCTTTGGCAAGAGAGGAAAGCAGAGGGGCTCACCAGCGAAAGGATTTCCCGGAAAAAGTAGATAAGCAGTTTGAAAAATTGACCCTTGCTCAGCGAGAAAATGGACAGACCACCATTGTGTTTTGTGAAAAATGAGTAAAAAAACCGTTGTAGTTTATAAAAGAAGATAAATAGGGAAGATAGATGAAGATTAAATTAAAAATTCAAAGGCAAGACAGTGAAAAAGCCCTTGCGTATTGGCAGAGCTTTGTTATGGAAGCAGAAGAAAATTTAACCAGAAAAATCATTTGGGAATGTAGCTGTAATCAAAAAATTTGCGGAAGCTGCGCGATGGTTATCAATGGCGTTCCGATGCTTGCCTGTGGTGCTTTTGTCGGTGCAGTAGCCAAAAAAGGGGAAATCGAATTATCCCCACTGAAAAAATTTGCAACAATTTGTGATTTAAAAGTGGATAGAAGTGATATATATGAATATATGAAGGAGATGAAGCTATGGCTCACCGAAGATGCAGTGGTCAATGAGCGGGAAAACAATGCCCAGTACCTTGCTGCGTCCTGTGCCCTATGTGGTTGCTGCCTGGAAGTCTGTACCAATTATACAGGCAAAGGAAGCTTTTATGGGGCAGCCATAATGAATCAAACCTTTCGTGTATCAACACAGGAAGGCGATGCTTCAGCAAGAAAAGGCTTGCTCAAAAAATATAGTAAGCATGGGTCCGGAGGTTGTTCTAAGTCTCTTGCCTGTGAAAAAATTTGCCCACAAAAGCTTCCGCTAGGTATTACCATATCGAAAATGAACAAGCTGAAATTCAAAGAACGGCTAACCTTTGGTGGCAAATAGAACGCCCTAAGGGTCCGGCAAAAAAATTAAAGGTTAAGTACCGGGGCAAGGGAAACACACGCCGATGTGAACCTAGAGCCCTTGTGCTGAACTAGTGCAAAATGAAAGGGATAAGGGGATTAACATGGAATTAAAAGAAATTATGGAAGAAAAGGTATTTGCAGTGGTAGGAGATACCTTAAATGAAGAAAAATTTGCCTACAAAATAAAAAAAGAAATGCGCGCACAAGACTATATCGTTTATGGAGTTGGAAAAGAACTGGCTTCCATCAATGATATTCCCGAAGAAATCGACATCATTGATCTTTGTATTCATCCGGCCAAAGGCCTTGCACTAATCAAGGACTGTAAAAAAAGCTTCAAATGCATTGTCATCCAGCCGGGAGCAGAAAGCCAAGAGCTTCTTGCTTACCTGAAGGAAAAACAGCTTCCTTATATTGAAAGCTGCCTTTTGGTAGGACTAAAATTAAAGGAAACGAAAAGTGCGGAATAAACTGCTTGTAACCTATTTTGTCATGGCCCTTTTCCTTTGTCTTTCCATTTGTGCGTTTAGTGGCTGCGAAAATCAAAAAGACCGCTATGACACAGAAGGCTTTGTTATGGTGCGAGAGGTTGTGCCCAATGTGATTGAAGAAATTCGATATTATGGGGACTATAATTTTGTAGGAGAACCCATTGATGGCTATAATGCGCCGGTTGCCTTGCTGACAAGGGAGGCGGCAGAAGCCTTAAGGATTGCCGCTGATCGCTTTGAGGCGGAAGGCTATGTTATCAAGATTTATGATGCTTATCGTCCGCAGCGTGCCACAGAAGCCTTTCTTCATTGGGCGGAGGATGAAAACGATGAAAGAATGCAAGCGGAATTTTATCCGGAGCTAACCAAGGAAGAGCTGGTGGAGGAAGGGCATATTGTTAAGCGGACAAGACACTCACGAGGGAGCACGGTGGATCTTACCCTTGTGGAGATAGACACCGGAAAAGAAATTGATACCGGGGGGCCTTTTGATTACTTTGACGAGATCTCTACCTTGGATACAAAAAATATTACAGAAAAGCAGCGAGAAAACCGAGAAAAAATCAGAATAATCATGGAAGAAGCCGGATTTATGTCTTATGAAGAAGAGTGGTGGCATTTTATTTTAAAGGATGAGCCTTATCCGGATACTTATTTTGATTTTCCTGTAGATTATTTGCGTTAAGGGTACAATGTCTACTTGACAAAAGAGTTAGTTGGTGCTAACCTATACACAAGTTAGCATGAACTAACTTTAGGCGACAGAAGGAAAGGGAGATGAAATAAATGAGAAGTTTAAAAGAATTGAAGCCGGGAGAAAGTGCAAAAGTGCTTAAGCTCCATGGAGATAGCTTGATTAGAAGAAGAATTATGGACATGGGCTTAACGAAGGGAACACAGGTGACCATCAGAAAGGTTGCACCTCTTGGGGATCCAATAGAGATCAATCTTAGAGGTTATGAGTTATCCATTAGAAAAAGTGAAGCAGAGTTAATTGAAGTAAGCTAAAATTTCCACAGAACAGGGGAAGTGAATGGATTTGCCTAAGAAGATGAACTTGTGTTATAATATCTTGTAATGGAGGCAAGGTATGAGAAAAATAAACGTAGAAAAAATTACCGAGGCGGTAGCGCTACTTTCAAAAGAAACAAACTACGCCCTAACCGGGGATGTTTGTGATAGAATTCATTCTTGCATGGAATGTGAGCAAGATGAACGAGCAAAAGAAATTTTAAATAAAATAGAAGAGAACATAAAAATTGCAGGAGAGGAAGGTATCCCACTTTGTCAGGATACAGGTCTCGCCTGTGTTTTTTTGGAGTTAGGACAAGAGGTCTTCTTAGAAGGCGGAGATCTTGTTGCGGCGATTAATGCCGGAGTCCGAAAGGGCTATGAAGAGGGATATTTGAGAAAATCTGTGGTTGCCGATCCCCTCAATCGCGTGAATACACGGGACAATACACCGGCGAATATTCATGTAGAAATCGTCAAAGGGGATCAAGTAAAAATCACCTTTGCACCAAAGGGATTTGGATCGGAGAATATGAGTCAAATTAAGATGCTACCTCCATCTGCAGGGGCGGAGGGAGTTAAGGATTTTGTTGTGCAGGTGGTAAAAGATGCAGGCGGAAATCCTTGCCCGCCAATTGTTGTTGGCGTGGGCATTGGAGGAACCTTTGATTCTGCACCGCTTTTGGCAAAAAAAGCGTTGATGCTACCAATGGAAACTGCAAATCCGGAACCGTTTTATCAAGAAATGGAAGCAGAGCTGCTAGAGCGGATAAATCAATTAAATATTGGACCACAAGGATTTGGCGGAAATACAACCGCGTTGGCGGTGAAAATTATACAGGCACCAACCCATATTGCCGGGCTGCCTGTTGCCGTGAATATTAATTGTCATGTGAACAGACATGGGGTGGTGATTATATGATGGAAATTAAACTAATAGAACCCTTTACAAAAGAAAAGCTAGCACCCTTACGGGCCGGGGACAGTGTGCTGATTTCCGGAACCATTTATACGGCAAGGGATGCAGCCCATAAACGGATGGTAGAAGGCCTTGAACAAGGGAAGGACTTGCCTTTTCCCATAAAGGATGCACTCATCTACTATGTAGGGCCTACACCGGCTCATCCGGGGAAGGCAATTGGTTCAGCGGGGCCGACCACAAGCTATCGTATGGATGCTTATGCCCCTACGCTTTTGGATTTAGGCCAAAGTGGAATGATTGGAAAGGGACCAAGAAATCAAGAAGTAAATGCTGCCGTTAAACGAAATGGGGCAGTTTATTTTGCGGCGATCGGCGGTGCAGGTGCACTGATTTCAAAAAGTATTGTCGCTTCGGAGGTTATCGCATTTGATGAACTAGGTGCAGAGGCGGTCAGAAAGCTTACAGTGAAGGACATGCCAGTGATTGTGGCCGTGGATAGTGAAGGAAACGACCTTTACAGAAAGGAAGGGTAATGATAGATCAACAATTTTTAAAACTTTTGTCCAAAAAGTTTCCAAACAGAAAATCTGCTACAGGAGAAATTATCAACCTGAGAGCAATTTTGGCTTTGCCAAAGGGAACGGAATATTTTTTAAGCGACCTACATGGGGAGCATGAGGCTTTCGTGCACATGATTAAAAGTGCCAGTGGTGTGATTCGGGCAAAGGTTGATGAAATCTTTGGCGATGAAATGTCCAAGGATGAATGTTATGATTTGGCAGCGTTGATCTACAATGCCAAGGCAGAGATTAAGAGACGAAAAGAATCAGAAGAAAACTTTGAACAGTGGTGTTTTATTAATATTTATCGACTAATTCAAGTTTGCAAATCTGTTTCTACAAAGTATACCCGATCAAAGGTAAGAAAGAGTCTTCCTGAATATTGGGGATATAGCATTGATGAATTGCTTCATGCAGATGATGAAGCAAACCGTTCCCACTATTACAATGAAATCATTGCATCCATTGTAGATAGCGATTTTACCGAGGACTTTATTGAAGAGCTTGCAGATTCAGTTTCTTCCTTAGCGGTGGATAAGCTTCATATTATCGGAGATATTTTTGATAGAGGCGCTCACCCGGATGAAATTATGGAATATCTCATTGAGTATGAGGATGTAGACTTCCAGTGGGGAAATCATGATATTGTTTGGATGGGTGCAGCAGCAGGAAACTGGGCTTGTATTGCAAACCTGCTGAGAATGAACATTAGCTACAATAATTTTGATATGCTAGAAATCGGCTATGGCTTCAATCTTCGAGTACTGGCCTCTTTTGCACAAGAGGTATACGGAGATGATCCTTGTGAGTTTTTCAAGCCGAAGGTGCTAGAGGAAAACGAATTTGATCAGGTAAGTGAGCCATTAGTGGCCAAAATGCACAAAGCCATTGCCATCTGCCAATTTAAGATTGAAGGGCAGAGAATTATGGCACATCCAGAGTATGGTCTGGAAAATCGCTTAATGCTAGATAAGATTGACTATGAAAAAGGAACTATTGTCCTCAAAGGCGTAGAA
>JAVWKI010000007.1:0-7274 GCA_036638575.1 Anaerovoracaceae bacterium
ATAGGAAATATCGATTGCGTGGCATTTCCTATGTTTCAAAGAAAGCACCTTGCAAAGCGTCGCCCCTTGCGGGCGACATGTGTGCATAGGAATCTTTGATTCCGTTATGCACACTTTTTTTATAATGTAGAAACGGAACTGTTTTTGCCATTTCGGTTTTTTTATTGACAAAGATATGATACAATATACAGTTGAAAACAGGAGAAAGTAGGGAAAGAAGATGTTTGATAAATTAGATTTTATCGCAGATAAATACGAGGAACTGTCACACAAGGTTTCAGACCCGGAAATTATCGCGAATCAGAGTCTTTGGCAGAAGCATGTCAAAGAAATGGGCGAGATGGAGCCGATCGTAAATAAATACAAAGAATACAAGAAGGTTAAGGATGGCATTAAGGATACTAAGGAAATGCTAGACGAAGGCGGACTTGATGACGAAATGTGGGAGCTTGCAAAGGAAGAACTTTACGATCTGGAGGATCAGCTTGGGCCACTGGAAGAGGACTTGAAAATTTTACTGATTCCTAAGGACCCTAATGACGACAAGAACGTAATTTTGGAAATCAGGGCAGGTACAGGTGGAGATGAAGCAGCCTTATTTGGTGCGGATTTACTTCGAATGTATACCATGTATGCAGAGAGCAGAGGCTGGAAAACGGAGCTGATGGAACTAAACGATACGGGTATCGGCGGAGTAAAAGAAGCGGTTATGCTCATCAAGGGTAAGGGTGCTTATTCAAGACTAAAATACGAAAGCGGAGCACACCGAGTACAGCGTGTACCGGAAACAGAATCCAGTGGACGAATTCATACTTCTGCAGCTACGGTTGCCGTACTTCCGGAGGTAGATGACGTTGAGGTAGAGCTGAATCCAAGTGATGTGCGTGTAGACGTTTATCGTGCATCCGGAAATGGCGGACAGTGTGTAAATACAACGGACTCAGCGGTTCGATTAACCCATGAGCCTACGGGCCTAGTGGTGACTTGTCAGGATGAAAAATCTCAGATCAAGAACAAAGAAAAGGCATTTAAGGTGCTAAAGGCTAGATTATATGACTTGAAGCTACAAGAACAAAACAAAGAAATTTCTGAGCAAAGAAAGAGTCAGGTTGGAAGCGGGGACAGAAGTGAACGAATCCGAACTTACAACTTCCCTCAGGGAAGAGTTTCTGAGCATAGAACGGGAACCACCATATATAAGCTGGAAGGCTTCCTGAACGGAAATATTGATGAAATTATTGATGGTCTGATTACACAGGATCAGGCAGAAAAGATGAAGAATTTTTAATGATGAATACAAAGATATTAGACGCAACACAAGAGAATATTATTACCGCCGCTGAAATTATTCAGGATGGCGGTTTGGTGGCTTTCCCAACCGAGACAGTTTATGGTCTTGGTGCAAATGCTCTTGATGAAGATGCGGTAAGCACAGTTTATGCAGCCAAGGGAAGGCCTAGCGACAATCCAATGATCGTTCATATTGCAAGAGCCAGTGATATTGGTATGGTTACGCGTATGCTTAGCCCTACCATTGTGACCTTAATTGAAAACTTTTGGCCCGGTCCACTGACTTTAGTGGTGAACAAAAGAGACGAAGTGCCAAAGACAACAACAGGCGGCCTTTCTACTGTGGCGGTAAGAATGCCAGACAGCAAGGTTGCACTGGAGCTAATTAATTTAGCAGGCGTACCCATTGCAGCACCTAGTGCAAACCTTTCGGGGAAACCTAGTCCCACTAAGGCGGAGCATGTGGTTGCCGATCTAGACGGCAAGATCGATGCCATTCTTTGTGGTGAGGATTGCAGAGTGGGGATTGAATCAACGGTACTGGATGTAACCGGAGAGGTTCCCATGGTCCTTCGACCGGGGATTATTACCCCGGAGCAGATTGAAGCAGCCATCGGCAAGAAGGTTTCTTTGGATCCAAGCCTTAGTCAAACTTCGGTAGAAGGCCAAGGCAGTGAGGCCTTTGCCCCTAAATCACCGGGGATGAAGTACAAGCATTATGCGCCAAAGGCACAGATGATTGTGGTTGAAGGGCAACGAGAAAACGTAAAAAATGAAATACAGCGGCTCAAGACGCTAAATGAGCGACTGGGAAATAAGGTTGGGGTGATTCTTTTTGAAGAGCGTGCCTTTATTGAGGCAGCCCATGATTTCTTTGCCAAGCTGCGGGATATGGATACGGACGAAGTGGATTTAATTTTGGCAGGCGCCCTCGCCGACACCGATGGTGTGGGCTTTGCCGTAATGAACAGAATGTTAAAGTCAGCAGGATATAATATAGTAAAGGTGTGATAAAATGAAAATAGCAATCGCAAGCGATCACGGCGGATATATGTTAAAGGAAACCATTCTGGGATTCTTATTGGGAATGGGTCATGAGGTAGAGAATTTAGGAACCTATTCAGAGGAATCTGTAGATTATCCTGAATTTGGATTCCGTTGTGCAGAAAAAGTAGCAAGTGGAGAAGTAGAACGAGGCATCGTAATTTGTGGAACTGGGATTGGTATTTCTATTGCCGCAAACAAGGTCAAGGGTATTCGCTGTGCCCTTTGTACAGACAAGGAAATGGCAGAAATGACCAGAAAGCACAATGATGCAAACATGCTTGCATTAGGAGGACGGACAACGGAGACGACAACAGCCTTAGACATTATTAATGTGTGGCTAAATACGGAGTTTGAAGGTGGCCGCCATCAACGCCGAGTAGATATGTTAAATAATTATTAGAGAAGAAGTTTGGAGGGAAAACATGGGAAAAGTTTATGTATTTGATCATCCGTTAATTCAGCATAAAACAGCAATGATTAGAGAAACCAAGACGAGTGTAAAAGATTTTAGAGAGCTAGTAAAAGAAATCGGAATGTTGATGGGCTACGAAGCAACTAGAGATCTTCCGTTGAAGGCTGTTGAAATTGAGACACCAATGTGCAAAACTACGGTGAACATGCTTGCAGGAGAAGACATTGCCATTGTTCCAATTCTAAGAGCGGGCCTTGGCCTAGTAGATGGAATGTTGGCACTAGTACCCAATGCGAAGGTTGGTCACGTGGGCCTTTATCGAGATCCGGAAACGCATATGCCGGTAGAATATTATTGCAAGATGCCAAATGATATTGAAAAGAGAAAAATTTTCGTTGTAGATCCGATGCTTGCTACTGGTGGAAGTGCTGCGGCAGCAATAGACTTCATTAAGCAAAAAGGTGGTCAGGATATTGTCTTCATGTGCCTAATTGCGGCGCCGGAAGGAATTGAAGTGCTACAAAACGCTCATCCTGATGTAGATATTTATATTGCTGCGAAGGACGAGAAGCTAAATGAGCACGCCTATATTGTACCGGGACTTGGAGATGCCGGAGACAGACTATACGGAACGAAATAACCAAAGAATAGCCAAAACAGTAAATCAAAGGGATTGTACGAGCATGTAAATTTCATCTCGCTTGGCAATCATTATGGAGGGAAAAATGAACTTTATCAGAGATGACGTAAGTCAGCATACCAATGTGTTTGACGTACTAAAGGAAAGAGGCTTTATCGAGCAGAGCACCCATGAGGACGAAATTCGTGAGTTGCTAGGCAAGGAAAAAATAAAGTTTTATATCGGATTTGACCCAACTGCAGACTGTCTTCATGTGGGGCATTTCATGCAGGTAATCATTATGATGTATATGCAAAAATTCGGCCACACTCCGGTTGTTCTTATCGGAGGCGGTACAGGTATGGTGGGCGATCCATCGGGTAGAACCGATATGCGAAGCATGATGACACCGGAGACAATTCAGAATAACTGCGATGCGTTTAAAAAGCTCTTTGACAAGTTTATTGACTTTGATGATGAATATCAGTATTTAGGCGCTCAGCCGGGAACCTCGGCTACAGCAAACAAGGAACCGGATCCCGGCAAGGCAATTTGTGTAAACAATGCAAGCTGGTTATTAAAGCTAAACTATATCGAATTTATTCGAGATATCGGTAGACATTTTAGCGTAAACAACATGCTTCGTGCCGAGTGCTTTAAGCAAAGATTGGAACAGGGACTATCCTTCCTTGAGTTTAACTACATGCTGATGCAGTCGTATGACTTTATGGTAATGGCCAGAGATATTGACTGCAAGATGGAATTTGGCGGAAACGATCAGTGGTCGAATATTCTAGGCGGTGTGGATCTGACTCGTCGAGAGGTGGGCAAACAGGTTTACGGAATGACTTTTTCTCTGCTGACCACCAGTGAAGGAAAAAAGATGGGAAAAACCCAAAAGGGTGCGTTGTGGCTTGATCCGGAAAGAACTTCCCCTTATGAGTTCTACCAATACTGGAGAAATGTGGAAGATGCAGACGTAAACAAATGTCTTAGAATGTTAACCTTCCTTCCTATGGAAGAGGTAAATCGACTTTCTTCCTTAGAGGGTGCAGAAATCAATAAGGCAAAAGAAATCTTGGCCTTTGAGGTAACGAAGCTTGTTCACGGTGAAGCAGCTGCACAAAAAGCGGAGGATGGTGCCAAGGCAGCCTTTGGTGGCGGTGGAAGCATGGACAACGTGCCGACAACTAAGATGGATGCAGCACTTTTTGAAGGAGACGGCATGGGCGTTGTGAACCTAATCAAGGAACTAGGACTGGTTCCAAGTAACTCAGAAGGCTTCCGAACCATCAAGCAGGGAGGCTTAACCGTTGCCGGCAAGAAGGTTACAGACAGCAAGATGAACATTACTACTGATCTTTTTGAAGAAGGAAAGCTTCTGATTCAAAAAGGGAAGAAAACCTTCCATCAAGTGGTGCTATAAAAACAAATATAGAAAAATCAAACACTCTCTGGCTTTTGTAGCCGGGGAGTGTTTTGCATTGGACACAAAAAATGTCGTGAAGCTTGTTTGTGCTCTGCCTCCAGAAAAAAAGTAGGGAAAAGCACGCTACGGCGGGATTCAAAATAGTTGCAAAAGCAACAAATTCGTGCTATATTAAACTAGTTGCAAAAGCAACTAGGAGGAAAGAATTATGGAAAATACGAAAAAACAACATTTTGGACTAATTATGGTGGTGTACCTGCTGGGGATTTTTATGGGCGCACTAGATACCGGTATTGTTACCCCAGCAAGAACGGTGATTCAAAGCAATTTGATGGTCGATGATAAGCTGGGAATTTGGATGATTACCATCTACACCTTAGCTTATGCAGCCAGTATCCCGGTTATGGGGAAATTTGCAGATAGAAATGGGCGGAAGAATATTTATTTGCTCAGTATATTTTTATTTGCCATAGGCTCCTTGTTTTGCGGACTATCTCAGCAGTTTGAAAGCTTTCCCCTGCTTCTTGGTGCAAGGGCGATACAGGCTATCGGAGGGGGCGGGATTGTTCCCGTTGCTACCGCTGAGTTTGGGACGACCTTCCCTGCAGAAAAGCGAGGGATGGCCCTTGGGCTTGTAGGGGGTGTATTTGGCATTGCCAATGTATTTGGTGCTTCTGTAGGTAGCGGGATCTTGGATATTTTTGGCGCAGAAAACTGGCAATATATCTTTTACATTAATTTGCCGATTTCTGTTTTCATTCTTGCTGCCGGAATTTTTGTGTTGCCAAACACCAAGGAGAGGTCGGTGAAAAAAATCGACGGCCTAGGAATTTTGGTTTTGACCGGAATGGTTTTGGCCTTGATGTATGGGCTGAAAAACATTGATTTCTTTGATTTTCTCAAGACGGTTAGCAGTAAGGAAGTCTTCCCATTCTTGCTGTTTTCCATCCTGTTAATTCCTTTGTTTATCTTTTTAGAAAAACGTGCAGAGGATCCGGTGATGAATCTTTCTTACTTCAAAAATAAAAGGATTATTATTACTTTGCTGCTTTCCATTATTACCGGCGTGGTCTTGATGGGCGTGATTTTTATTCCTCAATTCTGTGAAAATGCAATGAAGATGGCAGCGGGAAGCGGTGGATATTTTGTAATTATTTTGGGCGTTTTCGCTGGGATAGGTGCTCCTCTTTCTGGAAATCTTATTGATCGGTATGGTGCGAAGGTGGTGCTGCTTTTGGGTTTTGGAACTTCAATCGCCGGTGCGGTCTTCCTTATTTTTGTTACCACCAACTCGCCGACTATGGTGACGGTGATTCTTTGTCTTATTCTTTTGGGGACGGGAATGGGATTTACCATGGGTACCCCGCTAAACTATATGATGCTAGAAGAAACCAGTCGCAAAGAGGCAAACTCGGCATTGGCAACCCTATCCTTGGTTCGTTCTATGGGAACGGTTATTGCCCCTGCAATTATGGTTGGCTTTATTGCCCATGCGGGAATGGCGGTTCAAGGAAATATTATGGACTTATTGCCCAAAACGGTAGATGCGCCGGGTATGCCGGGGAATCAGATGGAAATAAATCTATCAGGAAGCAGTGAATCTATCCCCAAAGACCTATTAGAATTAATGCAAGGATCCGATGTGACTACTGTGGTAGAAAACAGCAAAACTTTTGCTGGAGCAATGTTTGATCAGATGGAAACACGCCTGTCCGGGAAGCTGCCGCCGGCAGCAGCAGAGGCAATGGAAAAAAGCTTTGCACTGTCCAAAGAAAAATATCTTAATGCAATTGACGAAAAATCAGATATAATAGAAACAGAATTTCAAAAGACATTGAATGTCGGCTTTAAACAAATCTATGGGACTGTGGGGATTTCCTCCTTGGTTGGTGTAGTATTATTGTTGTTTTATCGAAGGAAAAAGAAGGAATTGTAATCATGAAAACGGAGGAACGCATAGGTAGGGTAATGCTTGCCTATGATAAGCGGTTTAAGCTGTTTATGAAACAGGAGCTTGCAAGGGTTCCCTTAAATGCTGCAGAGGGAATGGTGCTCCTGGCCCTTTATGGCCACGATGGACAGACGCAAGAGGAGATTTTGACGGAAATCCACAGGGAGTCTTGTGGGAAGACACAGGAGCAGCTGGTTTCTGAGCTGCACTACGACAAAAGTGTTATGGCCAGGACGATGCAATCGTTAGAGGGCAAGGGATATATTCATCGGGAAGCCAACCCAAAGGACGGGCGTTCCTATCTCTTTTATTTGACAGAGACGGCGCGGGCGTTTCAACCCAATATGATGAAAATCCTAAATCGTTGGTGTGAGAAAACCTATCAGGGGATCAGCAAGGAGGAGCTTGCTTCTATGCTGAAAACTCTAGAAAAAATTGCGGTGAATATGCGTGAGGAGGAATGGTAAGTGGGAGAAATAATAATCCTAAAGGGGACGATAATTTATAGCAAAACACCGGGAGAACT
>JAVWKI010000007.1:7284-9078 GCA_036638575.1 Anaerovoracaceae bacterium
CTGGCGGTATGCCAAGGCTATGTGGTCAGCGAGGATGGGATGAGCAAGGGGTGCTTTGAGAAGCTGCCTGCAGAGTATGAAGGGCTTCCTGTTGCCGATTACAGCGGAAAACTCATTTTGCCTGGAATGACAGACCTACATCTTCATGCACCTCAATATGCCTTCCGAGGAACGGCGATGGATCTGGAGCTGTTAGATTGGCTGAATACCTATACCTATCCGGAGGAAGCAAAATATGGAGATTTGGACTATGCAAGGAAGGCTTATGGAATTTTGGTAAAGGACTTGCTAGAAAGTCCAACCACACGAGCTTGTATTTTTGCTAGCCTACATACCGAAGGAACGCTTTTACTCATGGAGCTTTTAGAGGACGCGGGTCTTCCGGCCTATGTGGGTAAGCTGAATATGAATCGAAATGCTCCCGAAAATTATTGTGAACTCAGTACCAAAGCGGGAATGGAAGAGACCGAACGCTGGCTTGCAGAGTGTGAGAAAAAGGGGTTTACAAAGGTTAGACCGATATTAACGCCTAGATTTACCCCCAGCGTAACCGACGATTATATGGAGGCCTTGGGGCAGCTGGCAAAAGAAAAGGGTCTACCGGTACAAAGCCACCTGTCTGAAAACCTTGGAGAAATTGCTTGGGTGAAGGAGCTTTGCCCTGATGCAGTACATTATGGTGATACCTATGATCGGTTCTCCCTGTTTGGTAGTGAAAACCCGGCATTAATGGCTCACTGTATTTATTCTTCCCAAGAAGAGGTGGACTTAATGAAGGCCAATGATGTGTTTATTGCTCATTGTCCAACCAGCAATGAAAATGTGATTGCGGGAATTGCGCCTGCAAGTAAGTACCTTCATGAGGGCTTATCTATTGGACTGGGCAGTGACATTGCAGGGGGACATACTTTGGATCTGTTCAAGGTGATGGCCTCAGCGGTTCAGGTTTCTAAACTATATTGGCGCTACTTAGATCAGGCAGAACCGCCACTTTCCATTGCGGAGGTATTTTGGATGGCCACTGTGGGCGGAGGTGGATTTTTTGGCAAGGTAGGAAGCTTCCTGCCGGGGTACCAATTTGATGCCATTGTCATCGATGATGCCTTTCTGGAGACCACAAGAACGCTTTCGCCGGAAGAACGATTAGAACGGTTTGTTTATTTGGGAAATGGAAAGGTAATGAGCAAATTTGTAGAGGGTAGGCAAATTTTCGGTTAAATCTCAAAGAAAAGCACATAAAAAACCATAAGGTAACCCCACAAGTACAGCACTTGTGGGGTTTTTAGATAAATGTAATGGAGATGAAATTTAGCGTTTATCTTTTGCTACGGTGTCTACGAAGAACCAATGCAAAGGTCAATCCAAGGCCAGAGAATGCAAGGAGTGCAAGCCAGAGCATGGAACTGAACGGATCATCGGTTTTTATCGCGGTGACACTGCCACCCTGTGGGGTGGAAGTCGGTTTATCCGTTGGTGTCACTGTTGGTGTCGCCGTGGTTTTGCTGTTGGTAAAGGCAGCGGTTACTGTGCCGTCAATGATGCTTCCCGATGAATTGGAAGAAAGGGTTATATAACCATCTTGATTGGCTTCTGCTTCGATTACCTGATAATTTGTTCCTTCCGGGATCCCCACAATGGTAATTGTTTGCCCATGGGCAAGGGTAAGGGCTTCACCACTTTTGATTTTGCCGTTTTTGCTGCCGGTGTAGTCGTAAGTGCCGTTGTCGCTAAAGGTTACTGTAAAGGTAAAGTCCTTAGCTAGATCACCCTCCTCGCCGGTAACCGTCTTGCCTA
>JAVWKI010000007.1:9178-17229 GCA_036638575.1 Anaerovoracaceae bacterium
TGTAGTCGTAAGTGCCGTTGTCGCTGAAGGTTACCGTAAAGGTAAAGTCCTTAGCTAGATCACCCTCCTCGCCGGTAACCGTCTTGCCTAGGGAAAGATTTCCTACTGGCTTAGCCGGCTTATGGTTGACGAAGGATGCGTTTGCGGTTATGCCCTCTGCAATCTTGCCGGAAGCGTTGGTTGCCGTTGTGGTATAGCCATCCTGATTGGCTTCTTTTTCTACGATGGTGTAGGTTGTGTCTACAGGAAGCTTGACAATGGTAATGCGCTGATCGTGGCGTAAGGTAATGGTTTCGCCGCTTTTGATTCTGCCGTTTTTGCTGCCGGTGTAGTCGTAAGTGCCGTTGTCGCTGAAGGTTACCGTAAAGGTAAAGTCCTTAGCGAGATCTCCCTCCTCGCCGGTAACCGTCTTGCCTAGGGAAAGGTTTCCTACTGGCTTTTCGTACTGATTTGCAAACACCATGCCGCTTGGTAATGGTGCCGGTTCGTTATTTTTGGTTACTGTAGAAGTTACTTTTAGCTTTCCATCGGCATCCGTGGAGATGTCGGCCTTAACCGTGTAGGCTGTGGCATCTATGGTATAGCCCTTGAGAAGCGTAGCTTGCTCGGAAATCCTGTAATAGTAAGTTTTGTTGGCATCGCTAAGGTTGTACTGGATGTCCCTAAAGGAGATTTCAGATCCGGAATTTTGAACCGTTTGGCTTTGGCCATTGGCGATGAGCTTCCCATCTGCATCCACCTCTTTGAGATCAAAGGTAAAGATTTCGTTTGCCTTTGGTGTCTCTCCATTTACGGTTTTTTGTGCGTCCAGTTTTAGCGAGACTGCCTGTGGGGCAGGGTGATTCACTACCGTTAGTTCTCCATAAGGTTTGCCATCATAGGCGCGGACGGTGGTTAATTCCTTTCCGTTGATCCAAAATTTAGTGAGCTCCGGATGCTCAGCGTTGAGTTTTCCTACTTGGATAATCCATTTTTCGTTGCTGAGCAAGTAGCCATCCGGTGGAGTTTTTTCGGTAAGGGTGTATTCATACCCAGAGTTGGTGGTTAGGTCATCTGTTGTTCCATAGCGCAAATCCGTAAGGGTTACATGACCGTCTTGCGTAATGGAAATCTCTCTGGTTTCGGTATCTCCGGTAGCAAGCTCCTTTTGCGTCAAGAGGAAGGTTGCACCGTTAAGGTGCTGGCCTGTCTCGTTTTGCTTAAGGAGAATTAGTCCGGCATTATCTCCGGTAATGGTGCCGGAAGAATTGGTCTTACGTAAGTAAATCAAGTTGGATTTGGTTGTATTGCTATAGGCTGCTGCAGACAATGTAATATTGTTGCTGATTAGTGCCTGATCGGTGACTACGTTGGTTTCAAAAATCAGCCGATAGGTATGGGTGCGATCAAGTCCTTCAGGTAAGGTGAAGGTGACTGTATTTGTTTTCCCATCATATTCCGCTATTGGTGCTGCTGCCGTAAGGCCGGTTGTCATATCTTTTAGTTCCACTACAGCATTAAAGGTTAACTGTGGTGGTAGCTTGTCGGTTAATTTAATGATTTCGCCTGAGATGTAGGCGTTTTCTTCTGGTGTAATATCAACCTCCCAAGTGACGATTTCTCCGGTAGAATAGTTGGTTTTTTTGTTTAAATTAACTGTCTTATCTACATTTACGGTGGCCGTTGCTTCTATTGCGGACTGGTGCCCCTTAGATTCGGTTTCGGTATTGGATACCAGAGTTGCTCGTGCGGTGTTGGTCGCAGTGGTTTGAACCCAGCTGTTATCCAATGGTTTAGTAGCGAAGGAAACATCGTAAACTATGTCTCTATGACCGGGATCGAGACGATCGAATTTAAATAGTAACCCGCCATCCTTTTCTTCCCAGGCAACCTGAATCGGAACGCCATCTTTTGTTACCTTCACTGAGTTGGCCACAAGGGTGTGTCCCGGTGGCAAGGCAAGATCCTTGATGGTTGGGTTATAGTAGCTGACAGAGATACTGCTTCCATCAGGGTTGCTTGGCTTGTGGGTAAGGGAAATATTCCACAAAAACTCTTCCTTAAGAGGGTCATAGTTGCCATTTTTTTTGATATGGGTAGTATGACCAAGGTGGGTGGATGCACGTTTTTTTGCCTCGATGGTTTCCCCACCAATGCTGAGAGAAATCCTGTTTTCCAAAGCATGCGTTACCAAATTGGCCGTAGGGATGAGAATAAATGGGGTTTCGTAAACAAGGCGTATTTGTGTGTTACTCAGGGTTTCCGGTGCAACCTTAAAGGAAAACATTGGGGTAGGGGTGTTTTGATTTCCGTTAAAGGTTGTATTTCCTGTAAATACGCAATCCTTTGCTCCTGACCATTGAGAAAGCTTGCCTTGCGGTGTCCAATCGGCATCGGTTTCCTTTTTGGTGTAAACCTGTATGCTGTCGGAATCTAGCTTCCCCTTGGCATAGTAAGACCACATTCCATCGGTTATGGTTGCTTCCTCGGTCACCGTCTTGTAGTCTAAATTGATAATGGATTCCCACTGAATTCTCTGATCGGCTTCGGTGGCGCCAGGAATCACCTTGAGAATATTTTTGGACACTCTTGGCATGGTTCCTAAACCTAGGTCATCAAGATTTATTCCTGTGTTGATTGTGGCATCC
The DNA here is from genome assembly GCA_036638575.1 of Anaerovoracaceae bacterium. Taxonomy (GTDB): domain Bacteria; phylum Bacillota; class Clostridia; order Peptostreptococcales; family Anaerovoracaceae; genus JAXGRD01. The sequence goes on from JAVWKI010000007.1 coordinate 11,806, forward strand.
TTACTGTATTGGTCAGTTAATATATTTCGAATAAAATACTTGCCGTATTCAAGCGGAATCTTTTTTAGTTCATCTACGGTAAACAGGGCATCGTAAGTAACGCGGATACGTTTGTCGGTAGCCTCCCTAAAGGTGAGCTCAAAAGGTGCTATATTTGGAGCAACACTTTTGTAGGAGAGGGTATAATCCGTGCCCGGAGTAAGCTGGGTGGTCTCTGCCTTTACCACCATGTTTTGAATTTCAACGCCCTCGATTTTTTGGGCGAAGTCTCTTCCTTGGGTAAGTTCATCCTTAACCGTCCAGCCGGCAGGCATCATCAGATGATTGAGGTTTAAGGTAAGGACATAGGAAATCTTTATTCGGTTATCCGCTGTTACAGAGACCTTTTCGTAGGATTTATTGTTAAAAAGGGTGAAGGTATGCCGATTTGTGGCCTCGGATTTGGCAATCTCAAGCCAAGCCGGGGTTTCCAGGCGAGCATTATAGCGGTGTACTAAGCCGGTATTGGTAACAAATTTATCCATGGTTATTCCGTCGATAAATCCATCATCCAGCTTGGTGATAACGGTAAACTGAGCGGTTTTTTCTCCCGTGCTTGGAAAGGTGTAGGTGAGTGTTTTTCCATCTGCGGAAGGGCTAGGCGTAACGGCAGTCCAGTGACCCGTATCGCCAACTCGGTGTGACATGGATACAAAGCTATGATTTTCACCGATTACATCAATAAACCGGAGTCCATCAAGAGGCTGATTGTCGGTAGAATGGATTTTTACCAGCCAAGTAACCTGCTTGGTTTTTGGATCATAACCAGTTTGCGTCTTTTCTATATTGGCTTTTGTGCAAAGAGAGGAATTATCCTCGACAACGCGGAAGATCTTCGCTTCCAAAGTGCCTAATTGGGTTTTGATTTGATCTTTTCCCGCTTCGTATGCTTGAACCTTACTTGTTAGCTGGATGCTTCCGGAAATATTGGAAACACCCTCGGAGCTTTGTTTGAATCGCAGGGTAATTGTTCCTGGATTGGTTACCCGATACTCTGCCAGCTCTGCCCACTCTCCACTCATTGGAAGATATTCACCGGTTGCATCAAAATGCAAACCGCTGGAAAAAGCGATTTCGGTTGTATCTCCAGCGGAGAAGGTTACATCATTGGGGATCTTGAAGCTAAGAGAAAGGGTAAGTGCTTCCCCGGGGAATATCTTGTCCCCTTCGACCAGTTCAATCTTGATGCCATCACGCATGACAGAGTAGCTGACCGGGCCGCTTAAGTATCCCTGCAAATTGGGATCTAAATTCGTGCTTCTGGGGCTAGGACCCAGAGGCGCAGCTTGTGGGGCAGAAGTCTCTTCTTTGTTTAGGGGAACTGCTTCTTCCTCAGCGTGGAGCGTAGGAGCATCCTTTTCGCTTGATGAGGAAGAGGTGGCAAAGGTCATTCCCGGTATGGTGCTTAGGACCAGGGTGAATAGTAAAGTGAAAATGAGAAAACGCTGAATGTACTTTTTTTTCATCATGTACCCCCTTGCAGTGTTAGACTGCCATTTAAAGTATTTAGATAGATCGGCTTGTTTTGAAATAAATCCGTATAAATTTTGGGATAAATTTACATTAAAATATAGCGAATTAAAAATATTTTATATAGTATAACATAACTATACAGAATAGTCTAATAATTCCATATATATAAGTAAGAAAAAAGAAGGGAGCTATTTAAAAAACAGGTTGATTCTATAATTTGAGAGAAAATTGGCAGCAGAGATAGGTATTGACATTGCGATTACCTCGTGGTAGGATAAACATATCGAAGAAAATCGATATATGAAAGAGGAAGAAAGGTGGAGCCATGACAAATTACAAAGATAAGGCCAAGGTATTTAAGGCATTTTGCGATGAAAATCGACTGCAGATTTTGGAACACCTAACCTCCGGAGAGAAATGTGCCTGTGTACTTTTAGAACAGCTAGAGATCAGCCAGTCTACCCTTTCTCACCACATGAAAATTTTGTGTGATGCAGGGGTTGTAGAGGGGCGCAAAGAAGGAAAATGGATGCATTACTCTATCAGCGAAACGGGAAAAACTAAGGCAAAGGACTTACTGGATGCGACCATGGGGGCTGTGCCGAAAAAATAAGAACTGCCGCGAAGACAGCGGCTTTTTTACCGAGGAATATATCGATAAATCTGAATGTATGAATATGAGAAAGGAATAAGGACAAGGCAATGTGGGATTTTTTTCAACATCAACTATTGGGAATGGAATGGTTGAACCAAGGGATTGGAAGGGTGCTTACCGGGGTAGGGATCAATATTGAGGAGCGACTAGGTGGAAGCTTGCAGTTTTTTCTTTATGACACCATCAAGATTTTGGTCTTGTTGTCGGTATTGATTTTTATTATTTCCTATATCCAAAGCTACTTTCCACCGGAGAGAACCAAAAAGATATTGGGGAGAATTTATGGGGTAAAGGCAAACACGCTTGCAGCCTTGCTGGGAACGGTTACACCATTTTGCTCTTGCTCTTCAATTCCCCTATTTATGGGATTTTCTAGGGCGGGATTGCCCGTAGGGGTGACCTTTTCCTTTTTGATTTCCTCCCCATTGGTGGATCTGGGATCTTTGGTTTTACTGACCAGTATTTTTGGTGGTAAAATAGCCATAGCCTATGTTGTGGTTGGGTTGATTCTGGCGGTAATCGGTGGAACATTAATTGAAAAGTTCGGAATGGAGAAATATGTAGAGGATTTTATTAAACATGGGGAGGCAGTGGAATTAGAATCTCAACGCTTGAACCAAAGAGAGCGCCTTGTCTACAGCAGGCAGCAAGTGGGGGCTACGGTAAAGAAAGTTGTGGTTTATATTTTGGTCGGCGTGGCCATTGGGGCATTGATTCACAACTGGATCCCTGCAGAAACCATTCAGCAAATTTTGGGAGAAGAAAACCCGTTTTCTGTTGTTATTGCAACCTTGGTGGGAATTCCCATGTATGCAGATATTTTTGGCGCAATTCCCATTGCAGAAGCCTTGTTTGCTAAGGGAGTGGGCATTGGAACGGTGCTTTCCTTTATGATGGGGGTAACGGCCCTATCCCTACCGTCGATGATCATGATCAAAAAGGCCATAAAGCCTAAGCTGCTGGTGGTATTTGTTGCCACAGTAACGGTGGGGATTATTCTCATTGGATATTTATTTAATGCAGTTCAATATTTGTTGGTTTAAGGAGGAATAGATGATGAATACAGAGAAAAAAGAAGGTGGATCTCAAGAGGAGATCAAGGTTTTGGGCAGTGGCTGTGCCAAGTGCAATACCCTTGAAAAAAATGTACGTGCGGCCTTGGATGAGCTTTCCCGAGAGGACGAAATTGTACACGTTTCCGATTTTGTGGAAATCGCAAGCTACGGGGTCATGGTAACACCGGCACTGGTCATTGGAAAAAAAGTTGTTTCTGTGGGCAAGGTGCTGAGCAAAGAAGAAGTGAAAGCACTGTTAGAAAGGTAGGAATGAAATGAGAATGTTAGAAGAATTTTTCCCGGAATTTGCAGAGAAATTAGATGAGCTAGATGCATTGTATGAAAAAAAACGGACCATTGACGAAAAAACCTATCAGTTTATCTGTTTTGCCCTTTCGATTAAGGGCCGATCCAAGCCTTGTGTATTAAAGCACTTTAAGGGCGCGCTTGAGGCCGGTGCGACGGTAGAGGAGCTTTCTTATATTTTGGCTTTGACCATGCGAGAAGCGGCTGGAGCGGACGATTGCTGGACTCATGATGTGATCGATGACTGGAAAGAAATTGTAGCAGGAAATATTTCCTGTGACTGTAAGAAATAGAGGAGCGAAAAATGAAAGAAAGCTTGCAGGATGAGGCCTGTCTTTGTCCGAAAAAAACTTGTGCGAATAATGGAGATTGTCGTTGCTGTGTAATTAAACACAAGGAAACGGATAGTCTTCCTTATTGCTTGTTTCCGGATAATGATGGAGATAAAAGTGTAGAACATTACTACAGAAAATTAAAGCTGCGCTTTGGCGAATAAACGTTGACTTTTGAAGCAGCAGAGTGTAAAATAACTTCGTGTTGCATATTAGGATGAATTTGCGTCCGGGATGTGCAAAACTAATAGATTTAGTTATGTCGAAGACGATTTACTCACGAATCCCAGTAGACAGTGCCGAAAACGATTTAGCGAAATCCAAGTAGGTAGAAAGGAAGATGAAATGACATCATTTATCGCAAAGCCTCATGAAGTTGAGCGCAAATGGTACATTATCGACGCAGAGGGCAAGACTCTTGGTCGTATGGCATCAGAAGCAGCAGCAATTCTTAGAGGAAAGAAAAAAGTTACTTACACACCTCACGTTGACTGTGGTGATTATGTAATTATTATCAACGCAGACAAGGTAGCTGTAACAGGAAACAAGAGAAAAGAAAAGATCTACAAGAGACATACTGGATACCCAGGTGGTCTTAGAGAAATGACTTTTGAGCAGTTAATGGAAAAGCATCCTACAGAAGTAGTTAGACATGCTGTAAAAGGCATGATGCCTAACGGTAAGCTAGGTAGACAGATGTATAAAAAGTTAAAGGTTTATGCAGGTCCTGAACATGACCACGCAGCACAGAAACCTGAAACTTGGGAATTTTAAGAGAGGGAGGAATAAGAAATGGCAAAGATGCAATATTGCGGAACAGGCAGAAGAAAGTCTTCCGTTGCTAGAGTAAGATTAATCCCTGGCAAAGGCGACATCACAGTAAACAAGAAGCCTCTTGACGATTACCTAGCATTGGAAATCGTAAAGAGAGAAGTAAAGAGACCTTTTGAAATCGCAGGATGTGAAGGCAAGTTCGACGTAATCGCAACCGTACACGGTGGTGGATACACAGGACAGGCAGGCGCACTTAGACATGGTATTTCAAGAGCATTATGTCAGGCTGATGCAGATGCTTACAGAGCACCGCTAAAGGCTGCAGGTTTCTTAACTAGAGACTCAAGAATGAAAGAAAGAAAGAAATACGGACTTAAGAAAGCTCGTCGTGCGAGCCAGTTCTCAAAGAGATAATCAAGAGACAACGAATTACAAGTTCAACAGCAAAGTACCTCACGGAATGTATTCCGAGAGGTTTTTGGTTAATCGTGAAGAAAAAATGTATGATGGAATTTATCAAACAGGACGATTATACAGGAAAAATTCGGGTAAGAGATTAAGAGCAAATTGAGAAAATTAACGAAGAATCGGAGGAACTATAGATGAAACTAATATCATGGAATGTAAATGGGCTACGGGCAGTAATGAAGAAGAATTTCTTTGCGTTTTTAGAAGAGGAAAACCCGGATATTTTGTGCTTACAGGAGACGAAGATGCAAGAAGGGCAGGCGGAAGTTCCTACAGAGGGCTATCATCAATACTGGTGTTCTGCAGAGACAAAGGGATATTC
>JAVWKI010000007.1:17239-20946 GCA_036638575.1 Anaerovoracaceae bacterium
TTCCGGCGTGTTGACCTTGACCAAAAAGGAACCTCTTTCTGTGTCTTATGGCCTAGGCATTGAGGAGCATGATCAGGAGGGGCGAGTGATTACAGCGGAATACGAAACCTTCTACTTGGTCAATGTTTATGTTCCCAATTCTAAGGATGGTCTTAAGCGCTTGGATTACAGAATGGTTTGGGAGGATGCTTTCCGAGAATATGTAGGAAGCCTGCCTAAGCCGGTGGTGATTTGCGGAGATCTTAATGTGGCACACAAGGAAATTGATCTAAAAAATCCAAAGACCAATCGAAAAAACGCAGGATTTACCGATGAAGAAAGAGAAAAGATGACCTTGCTACAGGACTCAGGCTTCATCGATACCTTCAGACATTTTTATCCGGATTTGGAGCAGGCATATTCTTGGTGGAGCTATCGATTTAATGCTAGAGCCAATAATTCCGGATGGAGAATTGACTACTTCCTGGCCGCAAAGGCCTTAGAAGAAAAGCTTGTGGATGCAAAGATTCTTTCGGAAGTTTATGGAAGTGACCACTGTCCGGTAGTGCTAGAACTAGACGCCCAGTAAAGCTAGAATTAGACGTTCGGTAGTGGTAAACCAGACAAGCCTATTGGTTAAAACTAGGCAAGGAACAATACAAGCCTAAGAATCAAAGACAGAGCGAAGCTTAAACCCCTCGCTCTGTCTTTTTTTGTGGCTGTGCAAGAATGTCGCGAATTCCAATGTCTACGACGATGGTTTTGCCCAAAAAAGGTTGTGCTTTTGGGTTTTCGTGAACGGGTTTTTTGCTGTGAAAGGCGATGGTGAAATCGGCCGTCACGCATGGCGGAAGGTCTTCTGCCTGTGCTAGATCTCCGGGAAGTCCCGAAGGAATATCCAAGGAAAAAATTTGGCTACCTGCCTTTTTTGCTTCTGCGGCAAAGTGAATTACTGCCTCGCCTCCAGTGTTTAGCTTGCCGTGAAATCCTGTGCCGTAAAGGGCATCCACCACAAGATGAACGCCTTCTGGTGTAGCGGGAAGTGCGGGAAGAAATTCTGCGCCCATTTCTTCTAGTAGCTTGTAGTTTTCCATGGCATCTGGAGTCGTTGGTTTTCCTTCCACAAGGAGGAGGGACACCTTGGCACCGTAGCTCATTAATCTTCTGGCCACAACAAAGCCATCTCCGCCGTTGTTTCCTTTTCCGCAAAGAATTATTGCGGTTTTTCCTGGAAGCTTGGAAAACTGCCGGAGAATCTCGTCGGTGGCTTTAATTCCTGCGTTTTCCATCATTTGGTAGTAAGACAAACCTAGGCTGTTTGCCTGGTATTCAAGTTCCTTCATTTCCTTACATGTAACCATGATACGCTCCTTTTGGGCTATTGCCCGGTTTAACTTAATCAACTTGCACCCATACTTGCTGCGTGTCAAAGCTTGAAAGATGGCACAGCAGCCTTCTCCTCAACAACTTCGTCGGGGGTTAATTTTTCTGACTGAAATGCTTGGCTGAAGCTCCCAGCCGAAACCCTTAGATGAAGCTCCCAGCGAAACCCTCAGCCGGAACTGGACTATCCTATAATTTTGTCGTATCCAAAGAAGGATACTGGGACAAAAATTCAGCAAGGATCTCTGCGATTTCTGCTACGCCACCGATCTTATTGGACTCAATATTTAGGGGCATGATGGGATCGTGAAGGGATTTTCGTAGCAGGCACCAGCCGGAGGCTTGGGGAACATTAATTCGTACGCCTTCGTAGTTTGGTTCTTCCAAGGAGAGTCCTTCTGCATCTTCCTTTACCCAAAGCTTTAGATCGGATAAAAGTTCATCCCCGTAGTCAGAGAAGTCTGGGCAGGTAATGGCCATACGAATTTCTTTGGCTTCCTTTGGCTTTTCTAGACGGTCGATAAGTAGATCGATAGATTTCCCTTCCTTGGCTAGGTTTGCCGCCTTAATGACAATTTTTGTGGCTAGGAAGGCACCATCGTCAAGGAAATAGTTTTCCTTAAATGCACCATGTCCGGAAGTTTCGATGGCCAGGAAGGCATCGTCTAATTCTGCGGCCTTGTTGATGACGTTTTTGTAGCCACGCATGTAGCGAAGGTGTTTTAGGCCCAACTCTTTTTCTAAAAAAACAGTGAGCTGATCGCTGGTGATGCTGTCGGTGACCACTGTGCTACCGGGGTGATCCTCGGCAACTAGGGCCGCGGCTAGGGCAACGATTTCGTTTCTTGCAATTTCTCGTCCCTTGCCATCTACAGCGGCAGAGCGATCTACGTCGGTGTCAAAGATCAGCCCCAAATCTACACCCTTGGTAATTACCGTTGTGGCCAGGTCGGTCATGGCTTTGGGATCCTCTGGGTTTGGCATGTGGTTAGGGAAGGTTCCGTCCGGCTCTAAATATTGACTGGCACGCACATCTGCACCTAGTGGCTGTAATACCTTGCGGGCGAAAAATCCACCGGCACCGTTACCGGCATCTACTGCGATTTTAAGGCCTGAAAGGGGTGCGTCTCCACCTACCCCTTGAATAATTAGGTTTCTGAGATGGGCACAATAAACTTCCATTAGATCCACTTCTGTGGAAGGCCAAGAAACCTTTCCTAAAACCTTAAAAGAAGCATCAGGATGGGTTGGCTGGCCTAAAGCGGTACAGCCTTCCTGTGCATAGTCGATAATTTTGGCGATATCGGATTTTTGCAAACCGCCGCCTTTGTGGAAATATTTAAATCCGTTTCGATGATAAGGAAGATGACTGGCAGTAATCATAATCGCCCCATCGCAATCAAACTCAGGAAATACGGTGGACATGAACATGGCTGGGGTGCTGGCAAGGCCACAGTCAAGAACCTTGGTGCCATAAGGACCAAAGCCGGAGATTACACCATGCTTGAGCATTTGTCCGCTCATTCTTGGATCGCGGCCTACGGCAACGGTTAAGTCTGAAGGTGCCTTTCCGGTTTCCTCAGACAACCAAAGGAGGAAGCCTTGGGTTAGTCTTGTGGCCTCCGGCCCGGTTAGGTTTGGCGGCTCTCCGGGAACTCCGCTAAGGGAAATACCGCGAATATCACTACCGTTTTGTAGGGGTTTAAAGTTGTATTTTTTATTGCTCATATGAACTCCTTGTTAATCTATTAAGATTGTGTTAAAATTATCAAGCGTGCGTAAATTGTATGGAATTGTGTACAATAGATTAGAATTATCACGCGACAAATTAATTATAGCAGAAAAAAGAGGTGTTTAAAACATGGAAACATTCACGAACCTGATTAACGAGTATTTGGGAGTTGCAAACGACTTTCTATACAGTAAATTTTTAATCATTCTATTATTAGCAGTAGGGCTTTACTTTACAATACGAACAAAATTTGTTCAGGTGAGATTATTCCCGGATTCGATTCGTGCGGTAACAGAAAAAGGTGGAGAAGGAAGTATTTCTTCTTTTGAAGCACTGATGATTGCCACAGCATCAAGAGTCGGTACAGGAAATATTGCGGGAGTAACCACGGCAATTGTACTTGGTGGTCCAGGAGCGGTATTCTGGATGTGGATTATGGCCATTATCGGCTCCGCATCAGCCTTTATTGAAAGTACTTTGGCCCAGGTATATAAGGAAAAAGACGGCAAAATCTTTAAGGGTGGACCAGCCTACTACATTCAGCGTGCACTAGGACAAAGATGGCTGGGAATTGTATTCGCAATCTTATTGGTACTAACCTTTGCCTTTGGAT
>JAVWKI010000007.1:20956-22934 GCA_036638575.1 Anaerovoracaceae bacterium
ACGCTCACATCAGCATTTGAGCACTATATTCCAAACTTCTCCGCCACAGCAGCACCGATGATTATCGGTTTAATTTTGGCTGTATTTTCAGGGATTGTATTTTTCGGTAGCACACATATTATCGGAAAAATTTCTTCTGTATTGGTGCCGATTATGGCAACCCTATATGTTGTTGTCGGCTTTATTGTATTCTTCAAGAACATCTCTGGTGTTCCGGCTGCTTTTGCCATGATCTTTGAAGATGCCTTTGACTTTAAGGCAATCTTTGGCGGATTTGCTGGATCTTGCATGGCGCTAGGCGTAAAAAGAGGCTTGTTCAGTAATGAAGCGGGTATGGGTTCTGCACCCAATGCTGCAGCATCTGCAGATGTTTCTCACCCGGCAAAGCAGGGCTTGGTACAGGTATTATCTGTATTTATTGATACCATTGTAATTTGTTCCACTACAGCATTTATGGCACTTCTTGCCGGTCCTTTGGGCGAAATGGATGCTAAGGGTGAATTGCTTAACGGAATTCCGTTTGTACAAAAAGCATTGGCTAGCCAATTTGGAGAAGTGGGGATCCATTTCGTTACAATTTGTATCGTTTTATTTGCATCCACGTCCCTTATCGGAAACTACTTCTATGCGGAGTTTAATATTAAATTTATCAGCGAGAACAAGGTATTCATGGTGATCTTTAGATTACTGGCCATGGGCATGATCTTTGTTGGCGCTCAGGTTGACTTGACCACTGCATGGAACCTAGCGGATTTACTTATGGGCGGTATGGCTACAGTAAACATCATTTCCATTGTGTTACTGGGCGGCATTGCCATAAAAGTACTGAAGGATTATGAAGACCAAAAGGCAAAAGGCCTTGATCCGACCTTTAAGGCGGAACGTATCGGTTTACACAATACCGACTGCTGGAAATAATCTATAGAAGATTTAGATTGAGAACCTCCCTGAAAATTGCTATACTGAAGGCAATTAAAGGGAGGTTTTTTTATGGAACGAAAGGGATATTTGTTTATGCTGGCGGCAGCTTTTTGCTTTTCCTGGCAGACGATTTTTACCAAGAAGCTTCTTGCAGAGGGAATGAATTCCTTGGACGTGGTTACCGGAATCTTTGTGGTGGGTGCCATTGTGATTAATGGATGGGTGGTTCTTTGCAGAAAAAAACAAATTTATCTAGAGGCGAAGCAAAACCTTCGTCCTTTGCTGATTTTGGGAACTTTTTGCCTTGGAGTAAGTGTATGCCTGTTTTATGCACTGAATTTTATCAATGCAGGAATCGCATCAATGCTTCTTTATACCAATCCTGTTTTTGTTTGCCTGTACTTCCTCATTACCGGAACTAGACCGGTGAGCAGGAGCAACAAGATAGCCTTGGTACTGGCGATTTTGGGCAGCGGACTAGCCTTAAATCTTTTCTCTGGAGAAGGTGGAATTTCTTTTGTGGGAATTTTGTTGGGTATGGGTGCAGGGCTGTTTTATGCCGCCTATGATCTTTATTATGATTTGCGCCTGAGAACGGTGAATTCCTGGACTGTGCTGGTTGGCACCACGACAGTTTCTGCGGTGATTGGGCTGGCAATTAACCCAAAGATCCTGGTCAGCTTTCCCCAGTTACCGTTAATGGGACTATTAATTATCGCCCTTTCTGCGGTGTTGACGCGGCTAATCCCTGTATTTTTCATGTACGAAGGGATTCGTAGAATCGGTGCGGAAAAAGCCTCCGTAATGGCAACCCTTGAGCTACCCATTACCTTGATTATTGCCTTTCTCTTTTTGGGAGAAACGCTAACCTGGATTCAATTCGTGGGTGTGAGTGTAATCGTTGTTGCAACGGGAGTTTTGCAAAAAGAAAAATAGCACAGAGGGCCGGAGCCTTCTGTGCGATAAGCTTGTACTTGTTGGTTAAAGGATCATGGTCAAAATTCTAAGGGCGAATAAGATTGAACTGACCCACATTACCGGACGAATTTCCTTGATT
>JAVWKI010000008.1:0-20017 GCA_036638575.1 Anaerovoracaceae bacterium
TAAAATGGCGTGGTGAGAACCAAGGGGCACTGCACACAAGAGAAGAACTTAATATCAATTTAGGAGAGCAGTCCACCATGGAGCCGAACCCTGAGGTATTTCGGGAGAGCGATATGGGCGGAGAGCTGATGGACCTTCTGGCAGGCAAATCATTGCTGCCGATGATAGAGGTTAATGTTTTAAGAAGATCTTTTAGGGTAGATACAGGTGAAAGCCTATTAGAGATTTCAATAGACAAGGGCGAAATTCTGACTGAGAGCGGAAGCAGACCTTTGCGTGAAGTAGAGATTGAATTATTCTCCGGCGAACAAAAAGAATTGGAAGCATTGGGAGAAAAGTTAAAAGAAAGATATAGTTTAGAACCTGAAAAGGACAGCAAGTTTGCAAAAGGACTTATGCTACTTGGCATGTTAAAGCAATAGGAGGAATTTAGAACAAATGAAAGCAACATTTATTTCAAAGGAAAAGAACGACGTTAAATTTACTATGGAGTTTACCGCTGAAGATTATGATCAGGCGATTGTAAAGGCGTACCAGTCAACAAAGGATAAATTCGAAATCGATGGATTCAGAAAAGGTAAGGCACCAAGAAGCATCATCGAAAAGAAGTATGGCGAAAACGTATTCTCAGAAGATGCAGTGAACGAACTAATCAACGGAGAATATCCAAAGGCAGTTTCAGAGCTTGGCCTAAATGTAATCGACTCACCTAGAGTAGAATTTTCTGCTATCGAAAAGGGACAGGGCTTCACTGCAACAGTAACGGTAGCGGTATATCCCGAAATCGAAGTAAAAGACTACAAGGGTGTAGAAATTGAAAAGATCGAAGCAGAGCTTACTGCAGAAGAGCTTGAAAAGGAAATGGAAAACCTAAGAAAGAAGAACGCAAGAATGATCTCTGTAGACAGACCTGTACAGGACGGAGACATGATTCTTCTAGACTATGAAGGATATGTAGATGAAGAACAGTTCGAAGGCGGCACAGCAGAGAACTTCCCACTAAAAATCGGTTCAGGCAGCTTCATCCCTGGATTTGAAGAGCAGCTTGTTGGCGGAGTTAAGGATGGCGATGTAGAAGTAAAGGTTACCTTCCCTACAGAATACCATGCAGAAGCACTAGCCGGCAAAGAAGCAATCTTTAAGTGCCACATCCACGAAATCAAGGAAGAAGAGCTTCCTACTTTGGATGATGAATTTGCAAAAGACATCAGCGAATTTGATACACTAGAAGAATTAAAGAAGAGCACAGAAGAAAACCTTCAGAAGGCAAAGGCAGCTCAGGCTGAAAACAAGATGAAGGACAAGGTTTTAGAAGCAGTTTACAATGCAAACGAAATCGATATTCCGGAAGTAATGGTTGAAGAAGAAATCAACAACATGATGAACGAATTTGACCAGCAGCTTAGAGCGCAGGGTATGGATCTACAGAAGTACTTCGAATACCTTGGTAAGGATCCAATGGAATTCCGTGGAGAAATCAGAGAAGATGCTTACAGAAGAGTTAAGACAAGAATGATCGTTGCAGCGATTGCAGAAGTAGAAGCAATTGAAGCAACAGAAGAAGAAATTGACAAGGAAGTAGAACTAATGGCAATCCAGTATCAGCTGGAAGCTGCAAAGATCAAGGAAATGTTAGGCGAAGAAAACCTTGCCTTCCTTGCAAAAGACGTTAAGATGAGAAAAGCTGTAGATGTTATGTTTGACAGTGCAGTAATCAAATAAGAAAGAGGTGACAGAATGGCATTAGTACCTTATGTAATTGAACAAACAAGCAGAGGTGAACGATCATACGATATTTATTCCAGACTACTTAAAGACAGAATCATATTTTTGGGAGAAGCTATCGATGAGCATATTGCCAGTCTTATTGTTGCCCAGATCCTGTTTTTAGAAGCAGAAGATCCTGAAAAGGACATTTGTATTTACATCAATAGCCCCGGCGGTAGCGTAACCGCCGGAATGGCTATTTATGATACGATGAATTACGTAAAGCCAGACATTTCTACTATTTGCGTAGGAATGGCAGCAAGCATGGGGGCGTTTTTACTGTCTGCGGGAACAAAAGGCAAAAGATTTGCTCTTCCCAATGCAGAAATTATGATTCATCAACCGCTTGGCGGGGTAAATGGACAAGCAGAGGACATTAAAATTCATGCAGAATGGATCCTCAAAACCAGAGAAAAATTAAACAAAATTCTAAGTCAAAACACAGGAAAAAAATTGGAAGTAATAGAGAAAGATACAGACAGAGATAACTTTATGGGAGCAGATGAAGCGGCAAGATACGGACTTATCGATAGAGTAATAACTTCTACTTCCAGATAAGGGGATACAAGATGACAAAATATGATGAAAACAACGAACTAAAGTGTTCGTTTTGCGGGAGGCCGCAAAGCCAAGTGAAACGGCTTGTTGCAGGACCCGATGTATATATTTGTAATGAATGTGTAGAACTTTGCCAAGATATCATCGCCGAAGGGCTTCAAGGGGAGCCTATACTGGGAGAAGCAGTTGACGCTGCACCTCTTCCTACACCTATGGAAATCGCAGCATCCCTATCCGAATATGTTATCGGACAGGATGATGCCAAAAAAGCCTTAGCTGTAGCAGTGTACAACCACTATAAGCGAATCGGAAGATTAGATGCAAAGGATGACGATGTAGAGTTACAAAAGAGCAACATTGTGATGATTGGGCCTACAGGTTCAGGTAAGACATTGTTGGCACAGACCTTAGCAAAGATCCTTAACGTTCCCTTTGCCATTGCCGATGCTACTGCATTGACAGAGGCCGGGTATGTCGGTGAGGACGTGGAAAATATTTTACTGAAATTAATTCAGGCAGCGGACTTTGATATAGAACGTGCACAGCGCGGCATTATCTATGTGGATGAAATTGACAAGATTGCAAAGAAATCAGAAAACCCATCCATTACAAGAGATGTAAGCGGAGAAGGCGTTCAACAAGCCCTTCTAAAGATTTTGGAAGGAACGGTAGCCAGTGTTCCCCCTCAGGGAGGCAGGAAGCACCCGCACCAGGAATTTTTACAATTCGATACGACCAACGTAATGTTTATTTGCGGTGGAGCCTTCGATGGACTAGACAAGGTGATTCAAAAGAGAGTCGGAGAAAAGGTTATCGGATTTAATGCAGAAGTAGAAAAGACAAAGGTTGAAAAGGCGGATTTATTGAAGCTGGTTCAGCCTGAAGATTTACTGAAGTACGGATTGATTCCTGAGTTTATCGGAAGATTACCGGCGATGGTAACCCTAGATGAGCTTACAGAAGAAGCCTTGGTTCAAATTATTACCGAACCAAGAAATGCATTGATCAAACAGTACAAGAAGCTTTTTGAAATGGACGAAGTAGATCTAGAAGTAGAAGACGACGCCATTCGTGCAATTGCAAAGCGTGCATTAGAGAAAAAGACAGGAGCCAGAGGACTGAGAAGTATTATGGAAAGTGTCATGACAGACATTATGTACGAGCTTCCGTCTAGGGATGATGTAAAAAAATGCATCATTACCAAGGCAACAATAGATGAAGATGTTAGACCGACGTTGGTGCTGGTAGATCCCGCTCCGCAATTAAGTCAAGACGAGACAGCATAAAACAGGAGGCGGCTACTTAGTCGCCTCTATTCAATAGGAAAGGAGATGTCTTATGGCAAGCGAAAGAGAAACAATCGAGAGAACTGAAGACCAAAAACTAATACTACCGATGATACCCCTAAGAGGGTTGACTGTTTTCCCGAACATGGTATTACATTTTGACATCGGAAGAGAAAAATCCATCAATGCTTTGGAAAAAGCAATGATTGAAAATCAATATATATTTTTAGTAACACAAAAAGATGAAAACACAGAGCTTCCTACCGTCAAGGATTTTTATCAGGTAGGAACCATTGCCAGAATTAAGCAAATGCTTAAACTTCCCGGAGATTCTATCCGCGTTTTGGTAGAGGGAGAATCTAGAGGTAGGATTTCTGATATGCTCTTTGAGGTTCCCCATTTTCAATGCACCGTAGAGGAGATTGAAGATGAGGAGGATTTGCCTATTCCACCAAAGACGGAAGCCTTAATGCGCATTGTGCTTTCTTCCTTCGAGGAATATTTGGCCATTCACCAAAAGCTTTCACCGGAAACCTTTGGTACGGTAGCAACCATTGCCCAGCCGGGAAGATTTGCCGATTTGGTTACTTCTCACCTGGACATTAAAATAGAAGACAAGCAAGAAATTCTAGAAGAACTAGATATCGATGAACGATTAATCAAGGTAAAACAAATCTTGGCACGAGAAATCGAAATCTTGACCATAGAACAAGATATTAGCAGCAAAGTAAAAATGCAGATGAACAAAAATCAAAAAGAGTATTATCTGCGTGAACAAATGCGAGCCATCCAAGAGGAGCTTGGCGTTGACGAAGAGGTTGAGGACGAAATTGAAGAATGGCGTAAGCAGCTTGAACAGTTGAATTTGCCGGAAAAAACTGCAGAAAAGGTTGAAAAGGAAATCAAGAAAATGTCCAAAATGCAGCCTTCCAGTGCAGAAAGTGCAGTCATCAGAACTTATGTAGAAACCATTTTGGCCTTGCCTTGGAATAAGGAATCTGAAACAGAGATCGACCTAAAAAAGGCGGAAAAGGTTCTAGATGAAGATCATTACGGCTTGGAGAAGGTGAAGGATAGAGTCCTTGAATATTTGGCGGTGGTTCAACTGTCCAAGGAGCTAAAGGGACCGATTCTTTGTTTGGTTGGCCCTCCGGGAACGGGAAAAACATCCATTGTTCGTTCTGTAGCAAGGGCAGTAGGGCGAGAATATGTGAGAATGTCCCTGGGCGGCGTACGGGATGAGGCAGAAATTCGTGGACATAGAAGAACCTATATCGGCGCAATTCCAGGAAGAATTATCAACTGCATCAAGGATGTAGGAACCAAAAATCCTGTATTCCTCTTTGATGAGGTGGACAAGCTAGGGGCAGATTTCAAGGGAGATCCTTCTTCTGCATTACTTGAAGTGCTAGATCCGGAACAAAACAAAGAGTTTACGGACCACTATTTGGAAACACCATTTGATCTGTCCAAGGTGATGTTTATCACCACAGCCAATAGCATTGATACCATTCCAAGGCCTTTACTTGACCGAATGGAAGTAATCAATGTTACCGGATATACCGAAGAAGAAAAAGTAAAGATCGCATCAAAATATTTGGTGCCAAAAAAGATAGAAGAGCATGGATTGTCTAAGGCAGAGATAAAAATTCCGGAAAAAACCATTCGGGAATTAATCAATCACTATACAAGAGAATCCGGGGTACGTAATTTAGAGCGAGAAATCGCAAATCTTTGCCGTAAGGTAGCAAGAAAAATCGTTACCGATGGAGAAACCGAGAGCTATGAAATTCTTCCTGAAACGATTCATGAGTATTTAGGGAAAAAGAAATTCAGATATGATATGATTAAGGGAGAAAAGGAAGTCGGAGTTACAACCGGACTGGCCTGGACAGCGGTAGGCGGAGATACTTTGTTTATCGAAACGGTAGCAGTACCGGGTACAGGAAAGCTTTCTTTGACCGGACAAATGGGAGATGTGATGCAGGAATCCGCAAAGACGGGAATCAGCTATATTCGTTCCATTGCCCATAAGCTAGGAATAGAAGAAGATTTCTACAAGACCAAGGATATTCATATTCATATTCCGGAAGGAGCAGTGCCAAAGGATGGTCCATCAGCAGGTGTAACCATGTGTACCGCAATGATATCCACCCTGACGGGAAAGCCGGTAAAGAAGGATATTGCCATGACCGGAGAGATTACCCTAAGAGGAAAGGTTCTGCCTGTAGGCGGAATCCGAGAAAAGGTTTTGGCTGCACATCGAGCTGGAATTAAAAAAGTTTTGTTGCCGATAGAAAACGAACGAGACATTGAGGAAATTCCTGAAAAGGTAAGAAAAAAGATGACCTTTGTTCTTTTGGAGCGGGTAGAAGATGCACTGAAGGAAGTGCTTGTAGGTAAGATAAAATGATCATAAAAAAAGCAGACATTGTGGCCGTAACCGGCAGAAAAGAACAATATCCGGAGGATAATATGAAGGAAGTCGCCTTTGCTGGGCGGTCCAATGTGGGCAAATCTTCTTTGTTAAATTTACTTACCGGACGAAAAAAGCTTGCCAGAGTCAGCAGTGCTCCGGGAAAGACGAGAACCATTAATTTCTTTGAGATTAATGATAGCTTCCGTATTGTGGATTTACCTGGATACGGCTATGCAAAGGTTTCAAAATCCATCAGTGAAAACTGGGGAGAAATGATGGAAATTTATTTTCAAAACCGAGATGGCCTGGTGAAAGTAATCCAGCTGGTGGATATTCGCCATGAACCTTCTAAGCAGGATGTACAGATGTACAACTACTTAAAGCATTATGGACTAGACGGAGTTGTGGTTGCTACCAAGGCAGATAAGGTTTCGCGAAATGAATTGCAACGAAATATCTCCCGAATTAGAAAAACCTTGGGTATGCACCCGGAGGATAAGGTGATTCCGGTTTCCGCACTGAAAAAAACCGGTCAAGATGCGTTGTTGGCAGAGATTGAAGAACTGCTGAAGTGAGGTAAAAAATGCAATTTTTTATTGGTTGGAGAGTCATTATAAAGCGAATCAAAGCCATTCGATTTATGATGAAGGATAAAAGTGTACCAAAGCGAAAAAAAGCATTAGTTGTTGTGGGTATTATATATTTGTTCTTGCCTATTGATTTAATTCCGCCTATACTATTTCCTATAGCCTGGATTGATGATTTGATCTTATGGATTTTCATTTTATATCATTTAAGGGAAACCCTAGATCAATACTGGATGGGGAGTAAGCCGAGAGACTACTCTAAGAAATATAAAGATACCATAGACGATGTAGAGTTTGAAGTAAAGGAAAAATAGTAATGGAAAGAAGAGAAATTATTGGCGAGGTGATGATCACCCAGGAGGAAATTCTAAACCGCGCAGCAGAGATTGGACGACAGATTTCAGAAGATTATCATGGAGAATCCGTTTTTCTCATTGGAATATTGCGTGGTGCAATTTTGTGGATGGCAGACCTAATGAAAACCATTGAAACCGATGTGGAAATTGACTTTATGGCCTGTAGCAGCTATGGAGAGGCAACAAAAACTTCCGGTGTAGTAAAAATAAATAAGGATTTAAGCTCGGATATTTCGGGCAAAAATGTTATAATTGTTGAAGATATTGTTGATTCAGGAATAACGTTAAACTATCTTAAAGGATATTTGAGCAATCGAAACCCAAAGAGCATCAAGATTTGTTCTCTACTGGACAAACCGGAGGGACGACGGGTAGACATTGAGGCGGACTATGTAGGATTTACAGTAGAAGATAAATTTATCGTAGGATACGGTCTGGACTATAATCAAAAGTATAGACAGTTACCATATATCAGTTTTTTAACAGAGTAGGAGGACAAATTAAATGAGTTATGAAGTAAAAATCGGATTGTCAAACAAACACCTTCATTTGAAGCAGGAGGATATAGAAATCCTATTTGGTAAGGGTCACCAGTTGACACCAACCAAGGATCTAGTACAGCCGGGACAGTTTGCATGTGAAGAAAAAGTGGACATTGTTGGACCAAAAGCTACCCTAAAGGGAATTAGAGTTCTTGGACCGGCAAGACCGGAAACACAGGTTGAATTAGCCATGACTGATGCAAGATCTATTGGAATCAAAGCTCCAGTGAGAGAATCAGGTAAGCTAGAGGGTACACCGGGATGCAAGCTAATCGGACCTGCAGGAGAAGTTGAACTAGATCATGGTGTAATGGTTGCACTTAGACACGTTCACTTAAACCCTGAGCAGGCAAAAGAAGCTGGCGTAAAGGATAAGGATGTTGTTAGCATTAAGCTTGCAGGCGAAAGAGGACTAATCTTTGATAACGTTCTTGTTCGTGCAGGGGATGCTCACGAAAGAGAAATCCACCTTGACACAGATGAAGGAAATGCAGCAGGCTGCGGTCCTGATGCAGTAGCAACAATCATCAAATAAATTGTAACAAAATCAAATAATCTTAGGTTTTTAGGAGGAATGTTTCTGAAGGAACATTCCTCATTTTTTTATGTAAGGAGATAGATAGTTGTTGATTATTGAGTCAATACACTATATAATTAGTAGGGAATAAAAAAGTTACAATAAGGAGGATTTTATGGAGAGAGTAGGCAGAAAGCCAAAAGGCTTCCGCATAGTGAGTGTGTTAATGACTATGCTACTATGCTTTGGTGCAATCGCCCCTGTAGGGGATGTTCTTGCTACCACGGACAGCCAAGGGAACAAGGCTGCGGGAATCTATGAACACTATGGGGCTCAGCTGGAAGGAAATGCACAGATTTTCTACCAGGGATTTTTAGACCTATATCGTTCAGGGGGCCTGAAAAAAGGAAACGTTTCAGTCGAAGTCAGCAGAAGAGAGGGTGCACCTCTGCCTGAGTATGCATTGGTCACCGGTGCTCAAATTCGGCAAAAAGATTTAGAAGCTTATGCAAAGGGAGATCCGAAGCTGCTGCAAGAGCTACAAGCGGCAAGGGATGCCTTCATGTATGACTATGTGGACGTTTTCTATGTAGATTTTAACAAAATCGGACTGCGTTTAGGAATGAATAATGGAGAATACATCGCAGTTATGGGAAATGGAAACTATGAGAATTATTATAGTGGGTTTTCCAGTGAAAGCGAAATTAATGCAGCAGAAAAAAAGGTAAACGCAAAAGTGGATGCCTTAGTTAAGGCTGCAATTGAAAAATACGGTAAGGGTTTACCTAACGTGGAGCGAGAACGAATTCGTTATGTCCACAATGAGCTGGTTCAAAACATGAGCTATGTATTCAGTAGTGATGCAGAGGCCAGTATTGCACCGTATATTAACGATATTTATGGTGCCTATATTAACCAAAAAGCACTTTGTGAAGGGTATTCAAGAGCCTTCAAGATCGCCATGGACAGATTGGGCTACAAATGTATTTTGGCCAATGGAAGTGGATTGCGAGAAGCAACGGCAGCACCTTCTGAGGTTGAAGGACACATGTGGAACATGGTTGAGATCAATGGAATTTGGTACGGCGTAGATGCCACCTATGACGATCCGGTTTCTGATGACGGACAGGACCACAGCAGAGAGCTTTACTTGCTTAGAGGTGAGCCAAACTTTAGAGGAAACCATGTGCCGTCAGGGGTGATTTCACAAAACGGTATAGAATTTACCCTGCCGGAATTATCCAAGGCGGATTACGGCAGCAAGGAAAGTGACGGACAGGATGCCAAGCTTACGGTAGAGAGAAGTACCGGAGTGAAGACGGACGAGGATGTACAAGGGGGAGAACCAAAGAAGATCTCCTTCACCGACTTCAAAGTTCGTTACAATGGGAAAAACCCAAACCAGCTGTTACAAACAGAAAACAAGGAAATTGCCGTTCGTTGTAAGGTTAACGGGGTAATGTCTGTTTGGAGTCCGTTAAGTCAATATTCCGATGGCGGAGATGACTTGCTTCGTATTGAGGCGGTAGCAACAACGGTAACTGAGGACTATCAATTTGCGGTAATTGAAGGACGAATGGATGACTTTGCCGCACAAATTCCTGATGAGCGAATTGTTGCAACCAGTGAGCTTTATCAAATTAATCAGGACTATAAGATGGAATATCGTCCATTCCCTATTGAGATAACGCCAAACATCAGTAGAGCGTTAACCTCAAGAGATCCTATCCATGTAAAGATTGTTTACGATCAGCACTTTAAGGTAATTGATGAAAGTAAACCGGTAGGATTGAATATTGATACAAGCTATTCAAGACCAAATTACAAGATTTCTAACTTTACTTGGGAGAACTGGACTGTTGATGAGTCACCAGCTCCGGCTCCGCCAGAGGATGAAGGGGTAGAAGGAGAAGCTACGGAGGAGGGTTCAGCAAAGGCAGCAGCCAAAGAGGAAGAATCCTTTACTGCAGCGTCTTTTGAAGATCCAACTGAGGCGGCGGCAGTACAAGCTTCCGATGAGAATACTTCTACAACTTATGCAAAATCAAATGAACGATGTACCATAGAATTTGACTTCTTACCGGATACATCCTATAACTATTCCGGAACGAAATACACGTTCTTACCGGAGAACCTTATTGGTGCAAAGAGCAACAAAATGCCACCTGAGGTAAACTATCTTTGGTCAGATGTTCGAATTGCGATGCAATTTTGTCCACAGAGACCGGCACTGAGCGAAAAAATTATCTCTCCATATCCAAAATTGGTGAGCACTGAATATCCGAAGGATTTATTTGAAGATGCAAACGGAAACCCATTCTCCGGGCCGGGAAGCTTAGGGATTTCTCTAATCGCTTCAAAGCCATCAGAATCGGAAGCGGGCAAGTTTGAAACGGCACTGGAAGGAGAGGGAATAAAGGGCCTTGACTATTTGACCTTTGATCTGTCCATCTCCTGTAATGCTATTCGTGCAGGAATCAAAAAAGGAAATAAATTGGCCATAGCCCTGCCGTATCCAAAGGGCTACGATCCAAGAGAGCTTAGCGGAGTGTCCTTTGTGGCCTACCACTTTAAGGAAGATCCGGATAATCCGGGAAAATATATTCCTGAGCCACTGGTTTGCAATGCAACCGAAACAGGAATTTGGATTATGGTAGACAGTTTTTCTCCGTTTACCATTGCAAGTGTTAATGGACCGGTAACACCGCCTACATCGGACAAGGCCGTATCCATTGATGTGGATTCCAAAATGGGTGAGGTGACCTTTGGTAGCGAGTCTAATGACAATCCACAGGCACAGCTATTTACCCTTAATGAGGGCAAAAAACAGCGTACAGCGACCATTACGCCAAAGAAGGGCTATTATATTGAACAGATCGAGTTAAACGGAAAAGTTTTGGAAGATTCAAAGGATTTAGCGGTAGGAAAAGCCTATAATTTAGATCTTCAGCTAGATGATCTGGAGACTTCAAATAAGGTTAACGTGGTCATGAAGGCAGACTCCGTAAGGAAGGAAGAAGCCAAGGTTGATTTAGCGCCTGTGGTACCGAAGATTGAATTTATTACCGAAGAGGCACCAACCTTTGAACCGGCATCCAACAAGATTGTTGGGCTTAAAATGCTAAAAAATCCAAATAAGCTTACTTACTACTCTGACGAGGATATCGATGTTACCGGAGGGAAACTTGGGGTGATCTACGAAGATGGACAGGTTAGAGAAATGACCCTTCTTCGATCTATGTGCGAGGTTTGGAGCCTGACGGATATCCCTCTGGGACTTTGTGCAGTTAAGGTTAACTATGATCTCTTTGAAATGCCTAATGCCTTTGAGGTAGAGTTTAAGAAAAATGGAATCGTGTCAGCAGAGCTTATTGCACCGACGGCAGATCAAACCAAGTATTTGGTTGGTTTGGCAGATCAAAAGTTGAACTTAACCGGAGGAAAGTGGAAGCTAACCTATGAAAGTGGACGTACAGAGGAAGTTTTACTTAATGATAAACGAGTGACCCTCAGCGGCTATGACTTTGACAAGGCTGGACAGCAGACCGTCAAGGTGAAGCTTGATGGCTGGGATAAAGAAGGAAGCTTTGATATCACTGTACAGGATAAGGAAGTAGAAAGCATTGCCATTAAGGATGTACCATCAGCGGCCTTAGATGGAACCAAAGCAGACAAATATATTCAAGATCAGAACTTTGAGATCTTTACCGACGGAAAATTAACCGTGAAGTACAATAACGGAAAAAGTGAAGACATTGCCATTACCTATGACATGATTGCAAAGAGCTTTGATCTGAGCAAGGTTGGCGAGCAGAGCTTTACCGTAAACTATGGCGGAAAAACTGCAAGCTACAAAAAAGAGGTTGTAGCCAAGAAGGTAGAATCGGGAAGGGTCAGCAAGGTGCCGACAACTACCCTTTACTATGTTGGTGAGTCAACAGCCCTAGATACAACGGGTGGAGAACTTAGCGTAAGCTATGACAATGGAAAAACAGAGACTAGAGGATTTACAGAAAAGGACTGTGTACCGGGAACCTACAACCTAAATAAGGGTGGTTTGTATAGTGTAATGGTCAACCTTGAACCAGATGTGGCCGAAGCAGCAGGCGTTGCCTTGTCCAGATCCCCAGTGCCAGAGAAGACGGCAACCTTTATGGTTGTTGTTGCAGGAACAAATACGCTTACCGGTCCAACCAAGACCTCCTACCTAGAAGGAGAAGCCTTTGATCCTACAGGAATCACCATTGACTACGTGACTACAATGGGAATACTTGAACCACGACCATGGGATGGAAAAACTATGGAAGTTCAAGGCTATGATAGCAAGAAGCTTGGAACGCAAAGCTTGAATTTGAAATTCACAGCAGATGGCCATGACTACCTAGTTCAGGATGCCTTTAGTGTAACGGTAGAAAAGAAGATTGACTTTGGAATCAAATTGGCAAGCGGACCGAAGAAGGTTTCCTACATGCAAGGAGAAGCCTTTGACCCTACAGGAATCACCATTGATTTTGTGGGAGAGGATGGCAAGGCCATCAGCCTGCAATGGGATGAAAAGACCATGACCATTGAAGGCTTTGACAGCAGCACGGCAGGAACACAAAAAATTACAATCAACTATACGGTGGACAAGAAGACTTATACGGCAAAGGATGCCTTTACTGTAGAGGTTAAGGCGAAGGATGAACCGAATAAACCGGTAGATCCAAAGCCAGAAGATCCAAGCACACCGGGTACGGTAACACCGATAGAAAAACCAGAAGGAGATAAGACACAAACCGGAGATGAAAGCAAGGTAGGCATTATGCTTGTAATTATGCTTGCAAGTGCGGGTATCGGCGCCGGAACAATTCTTCTGAAAAGAAAAACAAAAACCAATCGATAAGAGAATGACCAAGTTTTGGTAATTCACTAGAGGACAAGGAAACTTGTCCTCTTTTTTTGAGAAAAAGCAAAGAATAAATATGGTATACTTAGGGTGAGGAAAGGAGACAGTTTCATGAAGGAACAAGAGGAAATCAATTATTCTTTGATTTTTGATCATTTGCCTGGTGCAATGGTTATTAACTTGCAAGGGGAAATCGTATATTTAAATGAGCAATGTGCCGATTATATTGGGGTGAACCAAAAAGAAAGTTTGGGAAGACCAGTGAATGAAGTGTTTCCAAAGACGCAAATGATGAAGAATTTAGGAATTCAGAAGCCTAAAATTGTATTTTATAACAGCTTTGGTGTGGGGATCAGTGTACACCTTCCTCTTTATCGTGATGGAGAACGAATTGGACTATTAGAGTATGATGTGGCACAATCATCAGAACTACTTTATGACTTTACCGATGAATATACACAGTTCTTAGATAGTCAGTTAAAGAGTATGCAAAAGGAAATTCAGCAGCTGAGAAATACCAAGTATTCCATCAACAATATTATTGGAGAATCTGAAGAGATCAAGCAGGTCAAAAAGGAAATTATTGATGCAGCAAGAAATAATTCTACGGTGATTATTTTTGGAGAAACCGGAACCGGCAAAGAGTTGGTGGCACATTCCATCCACCGACTAAGCAAACGATTAGATAAGCCATTTATTAAAATCAATGCTTCGGGCATACCAGAGACCTTAGTAGAGTCAGAGTTATTTGGATATGAAGAAGGGGCATTTACCGGTGCAGTAAAAAATGGAAAGAAGGGAAAGTTTGAGCTAGCACACAAAGGAACGCTATATTTAGATGAAATTAACCAAATGCCCTTAACAGCGCAGTCTAAATTATTACGTGCCCTACAAGAAAAGGAAATTGAGCGTATCGGGGGAAGTGAAAGTATTCCTGTAGATGTTCGGATTATTGTTACTACCAACGAGGACTTGCGTACCTTGGTGGAGCAAGGCAAATTCCGGGAAGACTTATTCTACCGATTACATGTGGTCGTCATTCAGCTGCCGCCACTAAGAAAACGAAAGAAAGATATTCGTTTGCTTGTAGATCATTTTGTTCAGCTCTATGGAGAAGCGACGGGGAAGACC
Source organism: Anaerovoracaceae bacterium (assembly GCA_036638575.1). Taxonomy (GTDB): domain Bacteria; phylum Bacillota; class Clostridia; order Peptostreptococcales; family Anaerovoracaceae; genus JAXGRD01. The sequence continues at coordinate 14,052 of JAVWKI010000008.1, forward strand.
ATCACAAAAGTGGCACCGGAAGTATATTCTTGCCTTACCACATACAGTTGGCCAGGAAATATTCGAGAGCTACAAAATACCATAGAGCGGGCGGTCAACTTTGCTACAGAGGGAGAGCTGACTTTGCAGCATATTGGACCGGGATTTGCACAGTCTAAGCAAGGACTTTCGGAAACCTGTGGAGAAAACTTAATTCAAAAAGCGAGAGACAAGGCAGAAAAAGAAGTTCTATTGTCAGTTTTGGAACAATTCAAGGGAAACAAGACCCAGGCCGCCAAATACTTGAATATTGCCCGGCCGGTATTGTACAAGAAAATGAAACGGTTGGGAATGGAGTAAGATAAAAAAATGTAACTTTTCACTGACATTGTAACCTTGAAGTAACAGTGTAGTGAAGGTTCTACAGCGCTCTTGCACGGCTACTCTGGTGGAACGGAGACAGGGTACTTATTCCCTTGGAGCGAGTAGACTTTAATAAAAAAAGAGATGTAACCTTTAGGTAACGATTGGGAGCTTTCGCCAATGAAGAGGTTGGATTTCCAATGAATTTTACTTGGCATGTTCCTTGCTATAAATTAAATAAAGGCAAAAGTGCCCCAAGGGGAATCTGCGCCACTAGCACTTAGAAATTCAACAAAGGAGGAGTTTATGAAACTTACACAAAAAGAACAAGAACGGGTGTTGATGTTCAATGTGGCAGAAATGTCCAGACGAAGATGGAAGAGAGGGTTAAAGTTAAACTATATCGAAGCCATGGCAATTTGTGATGAACTTCTTGAGCGAGCCAGAGAAGGAAAAAGTTCCATTGCTGACCTGGTGGAGCTAGGTTCAAGAATTATTACAGAGGAAGATGTGATGGAGGGAACGCCTGCACTAATGCCGGTAATACAGCTAGAAGTTATGCTTCCCGATGGAAACAAGCTGGTTTCTGTTCAGGACCCGGTAAGGTTGGAAAGAAGAGAAGAAGCAGTTCCTAGAGAAGAATTAATTTCGATGAATTGGTGAGGTGAAGAGATGAACTATCAAATCGGACAAGTGATCTTTGCAAAGGATCCCATTATTGTCAATGAAGGAAAAGAGACGGTAACCTTGGTGGTAAATAATAGAGGGGATCGTTCTATACAGGTTTGCTCCCATTACCATTTTTTTGAGGCCAACTCGGCGCTACACTTTGATCGGGAAAAAGCCTTTGGTTATCGCCTAGATGTTCCGGCAGGTACAGCCATTCGTTTTGAGCCGGGAGAGGATAAAGAGGTAAGCCTAGTGCCCTTTGGCGGAGCGGGAAATGTTTATGGATTCATGGGTGCAACCATGGGAAATATTCATGATCCGGAGGTCAAAAAAGCGGCAATTCAGCGGATGCAACAGGTAGAAAAGGAGCGTGAATAATATGGCGGTAAAATTATCAAGACAAGAATATTGTGATTTGTATGGACCGACGGTAGGAGACAAGCTTCATTTGGCAGATACCGGACTCATTGCAGAAATTGAACAGGATCATGCAGCAGGAAACTATGGGGACGAAATTCTCTTTGGCGGTGGCAAAACCGACCGAGATGGAATGGGAAATATGGCAGGAAAAACCACAGCAGAAGGGGTTTTGGATGTTTGCGTATCCAACGGGGTGATCATTGATCCCATGCTAGGCATCATCAAGGGAGATATTGGAATTAAGGAAGGGAAAATTGTAGGCGTTGGAAAGGCAGGAAATCCGGATACCATGGAGATTACTCCGGGATTGATTGTCGGTGCGGCAACAGAAGTAGTTTCAGCAGAAGGGCTTCTGATTACACCGGGGGGAATTGATGTTCATGTTCACTTTGAATCTCCGGGACAGGCTTGGGAAGCTTTGAGCAACGGAATTACCACCATGCTCGGTGGGGGGTCAGGGGCCAAAACAACCAGTGTTGAAACACCTGGACCCTTCCACCTTCATCACATGATTGAAGCCCATGAGGAGCTTCCGGTAAACGCAGGATTTTTGGGAAGAGGAAATTCTAGCCTTCCTGAGGCCATTGTGGAACAGGCACTAAATGGTGCCATTGGAATGAAAATACATGAAGACTTTGGTGCTACACCGGAAGTGATTCGTTGTTGTCTTAAGGTTGCCGATGAGATGGATTTTCAAGTACAAATCCATACGGACACCCTAAACGAAGGTGGATTTGTGGAGACAACCATGGATGCCTTTGAGGGGAGAACCATTCATACCTATCACTCAGAGGGTGCTGGAGGCGGACATGCGCCGGACATTATGAAGGTAGTGGGAGAGCAAAACGTAATTCCTTCCTCTACAAATTGTACCAATCCTTATACGGTCAACACCATTGCAGAGCATTTGGATATGATTATGGCAGTACATCATTTAAATCCTAAGGTACCCGAAGACGTTGCCTTTGCCGATTCAAGAGTAAGAAATGAAACCATTGCAGCAGAAGATGTTTTGCATGATATGGGTGCTATTTCTATTCATGGATCTGACTCTCAAGGAATGGGACGAGTGGGAGAAACCGTACTCAGAACCTGGCAGCTGGCAGCGAAGATGAAGCAGCAGCGAGGACCCCTTCCGGAAGAAACAGGAGACAATGACAACGAAAGAATTTTAAGATATATCGCCAAGTATACCATCAACGCGGCAAAGGTCTTTGGGATTGATGAATATGTAGGCTCTCTTGAACCGGGCAAATTGGCAGATTTTTGCGTATGGGATCCCGCATTTTTTGGTGCTAAGCCTTGGCTAGTATTTAAGGGAGGCGCGGTAGCCTATTCCGCTTCAGGGGATGTTAATGCAGCAATTGAAGTAGCGCAGCCTATGCTCTATCGTAAGCAATATGCTGCCTGTGGAAGTGCAATGCGTAGGTTTAATCAGATTTATGTTACCCAAGCCGCAATCGATGCAGGACTGGGCGATAAAATTCCGGGCTCAAAAGAAAAATTGGTTCCGGTAAAAAACACAAGAAACCTAACCAAAAATGACATGGTCAGAAACAATTATTGTCCAAACATTACCATAGACCCGGAAACCTATAAGGTTTTTGTAGATGGGGAGCATATTACCTGTGAACCTCTGGAAACCCTTTGCTTGAATCAAAAATATTATTTCAGATAAGGAGAAGCTATGCTCATAGAAAAATTATTGGGAAAAAAAGAGGACTTTGACTTGGAAGGGCTTAGGCTTGAAGTGGTGGAAATGGATAGAGAGCAGCTAGAAAAACCTCATCAAAAAGCAAAGTCCAAAGAAGGAAATTTTTATGGGATTTCTCTTCCTCATGGAGAGACCTTGATCAATCAAGGGGTATTGTACAAGGACCAAGAACGAATTGTGGTTATTGAACTGGTTCCAGAGGATGTTTTGGAAATCATGCCCGAGGGAAATCTACAGTGGGCAAAGGCGGCATTTAACATCGGGAATATGCATAAGCGCGCATATTTAAGGGAAGATGGTATACTGCTTCCTTACGAGGAAGCGATGGAAAATTTGATGAAGGGCCTGGGCATTGCCTATGCACGGAAGGAAAAACCCTTGGATGGAGAGCGGGCAAATTATACCTATGGCCGGGGACACCACCATGAAGGGGAGGACTAGCCGATGTCAAATCAGCAACAATTTAATTTAATGCAAATTGCCGGAGGGACCTTTCCCTCCGGTGGCTTTAGCCAGTCCTGGGGACTGGAAACCTATGTGAGCAGCGGAAAAATTACAGACAGCCATTCTTTTAAGGAATTTTTGTCGGTGTACCTAAAGCGCAATATTGGAAACTGTGAAGGGCCTATTGTGGCAAAGGCCTATGACCTAGCACAAGGGGAGAACCCAGAAGCAATATTGGCCTTGGAAACCTTATCCAATGGGGTAAAGCTGACCAAGGAAAGCAGGGAAGGAAGCTTGCGTATGGGCAAGGCATTTTTGCGCATTATGGAAGAGGTGCTAAGCCAAAGTAAGCTAGGGGAAATAAAAAAAGCAGTAGGGCGAAAGGGCTTAAGCTATCCGGTGGCCTATGGTCTTGTTAGCGGCTATTTGGAGCTTTCAAAAGAGGCTGCGCTCAGCGGCTTTGTATTTAGCACAGTAAACGCCCTAATTCAAAGTGGAGTGAAGTTAATCCCTTTGGGAAACAGTGAGGCACAAAAAGTGCTTTATGAAATGTCCGTTCCTATGGATGAGGCGGTGAAGGAAAGTCTTACCTTGGACCTAGAAGAAATTTCTAATTTTTCTCCTGGTCTGGATATTGCAGGAATTCTTCATGAAACCTTAGCTGTACGGCTGTACATGTCCTAATAGGTTCTAAAAAGATGCGCAGAAAAAAAAGGAGGAGCAGATGAGAAAACCCATAAGAATTGGTGTAGGCGGCCCGGTAGGATCGGGAAAAACCGCATTGATTGAAAAACTTTGTAAGGCACTTCGCGATCAATACGAAATAGGCGTGGTGACCAATGATATTTTTACCAAGGAGGATGCCTTGATTCTAACTCGGGCAGAAGCCTTAGCAGAAGAGCGGATCATCGGTGTAGAAACAGGAGGCTGTCCGCATACTGCAGTAAGAGAAGACATTTCCATGAACCTAGATGCCATAGAAGAGCTAAACAGCCGATTTGAAAACTTGGATATTATCTTTGTGGAAAGTGGAGGCGACAACCTAGCAGCCACCTTTAGCCCGGAGCTAGTGGATGGACTGATCTTTGTCATTGATGTAGGGGAAGGGGAAAAAATTCCGAGAAAAGGCGGCCCTGGTATTACCAAGTCGGATCTGTTGGTTATCAATAAGATCGACATTGCACCCTACGTTCACAGCAGCTTAGAGGTAATGGATGCAGATACAAAGGTACAGCGAAAGGATAAGCCCTATGTGTTTACGGATTTATTTCAGGGAATAGGACTGGAACAAGTGATTAAATGGATCAAAGAAGATATGCTTTTTGAGACGGAGTGAGGAGGCGGAAATGAACAATCCCACAGGGAAAATCTCCCTTGTCTTTAGAAAAAAGGCCAATGGGAAAACCTATTTGGCCAAGCAATATTTTAAACTGCCTTTACAAATTATGATGCCCCATTATTATGACTCCGACGGGACGGCCCTAGTTTATTTGCTTAATCCCGGAGGTGGCGTTCTTCAACATGATCGCCTACACACGGAAATTGTTTTAGAAGAAGGAAGCAGTGCGGTAATTACTACCCCCTCAGGAACGAAGCTTTATCGTATGGACGAAGGCTATGCCAAGATCAAAAATGAGTTTGTGGTAGGAGAAGGGGGAATTTTGGAATATTTGCCGGAGCATAATGTGCCCTTTGCAGACTCAACAACCTATCAAGAAAACGAATTTCGGCTAAAGGAAAGTGCAATTCTCTTTGCCACCGACATGGTAACGCCGGGAAGGGTTTCTAGGGACGAGTGTTTTCAATATGACCTATACTCTACCAAGACAAAAATCTACGTGGAAGAGGAATTAATTCTCTACGACCACAGCAAAATGCAGCCCAAAGAACAGGATCTAAGCGGGATAGGCATGCTAGAAGGATATCAAGCTACAGGGACTTTTTTTGCCTATGCCAAAGGAATGTCTTCTCAGGTTCGGGAAGCAATTCATCAAATGGATACAAAGGTGTATTTGGCCGCAGGAAATATTACCCCGGATTTGTTGGTGGTTAGGCTTTTGGGAAATAACATTATGGATATGCAAAAGGCGATGTTGGGAATATGGGAGATCTGTAGAAAAGAAATCATAGGAAAAGAAAGCGTAAGAATAAGAAAGTATTAATACGCTTTCTTTTTTTATTGGGATTGGTTTATGGCCGGTAGGCCTTGAGGATAGAAACCGTGGCAGAGGTGCCTAGCCTATCTGCTCCGGCATCAATCATTGCCTTGGCTGTTTCTAAATCACGAATTCCTCCACTGGCCTTAACCAAAGCCTCTTCGCCAACGGTTGCCTTCATTAATCGGACCACTTCAACCTCTGCACCACCGGTGCTAAAT
>JAVWKI010000008.1:20027-21604 GCA_036638575.1 Anaerovoracaceae bacterium
GGTTTTCACAAAGTCAGCCCCGCCTTCCACAGCAAGCTTACAGCCGCGGACAATTTCTTCTTGGGAAAGGAGGCAGGTTTCTAAAATCACTTTAACCGTAGCCCCATATTCATAAGCCACATTGCAGACCGCGATAATATCTTCAAGGACTTCTTCATCTCGTTTGTCTTTTAATGCACCGATATTGATGACCATATCCAGTTCATTTGCCCCATTGAAGCAAGCATTATCCGCTTCGCAGGCCTTGGTATTGGTATCGGAGGTGCCCAAAGGAAAACCGATAACGGAAGTGATCTTGATTTTCGTTCCCTCCAAAAGCTCACTTACCAGGGAAATGTAACAAGGATTTACGCACACAGAATATACATCTTCTGCAACGGCTTCCTTACAAAGGTTGATAATTTCCTTGGTGGTCCCATCAGGGCGAAGCATGGTGTGATCAAAATATTTACTAAATTGTTTCATAGGTTTACCTTTTCTTTCTCTCTTTCATTTGTAGGTAATCATTATAACGCAAAAGAGAAAGCTTGACGAGTAAAAAAACTTGAAAGCCTGTAAAAAAAAAGATATACTTAACGTAATAAATAGTAATCAATAAAAGTAAATCGTAAAAGTGCGTGAAAGGAGTTTGGCTATGGGACTGATAAAAGCAGGGATTGGTGCAATTGGGGGGACTTTAGCAGATCAATGGAAAGAGTTTTTTTCTTGTGATGCCATGGAAAGCGATGTACTGGTGCTTAAGGGAGAAAAAAGTACTTCAGGGCGTTCTTCCAACAAAAAAGGAAGTGACAATGTAATCTCAAACGGTAGTGGAATTGCGGTAGCAGATGGCCAGTGTATGATTATTGTAGAGCAAGGCAAAATTGTAGAGTTTTGTGCAGAACCGGGACAATTTACCTATGATAACTCTTCGGAACCTAGCCTTTTTTCCGGTGATTTAGGACAGGGGATTTTGGATGCCTTTCATACCATGGGTAAGCGATTTACCTTTGGTGGGGATGCAGCGAAGGATCAGCGTGTTTACTACTTTAATACCAAGGAGCTGATTGACAATAAATTTGGAACGCCAAACCCGATTCCTTTCCGTGTAGTGGACAGAAATATTGGCCTAGACGTGGATATTTCTATTCGATGTAACGGTTCATACTCTTACAAAATCGTCAACCCGATTCTTTTTTACACCAATGTGTGTGGAAATGTGGAAGTAGAATATACCAGAGAAGATATTGAAGGACAGTTGAAGGCAGAGTTCTTGTCTGCACTACAGCCGGCATTTGCAAAGATTTCCGAGATGGGTATCCGTTATAGTGCCATTCCGGGGCATACAACAGAGCTTTCTGATGCCATGAATCAGGTGCTTACGGAAAAATGGACGGCACTTCGTGGTCTAGCCATTGTTTCGGTAGGGATTAACTCTGTTACCGCACCAAAGGAAGACGAAGACATGATCAAGGATCTTCAGCGTACTGCGGTGATGCGAGATCCATCCATGGCGGCAGCGACCATTGTGGGAGCACAGTCCGATGCAATGAAGGCGGCGGCAGCCAACGAAAATGGAGCCATGATGGGCTTTATGG
>JAVWKI010000009.1:0-21066 GCA_036638575.1 Anaerovoracaceae bacterium
TTGCAAATGTAAGAGTAGAAAAAAAAGAAATTTTAGAAGAAGTAGTTGTAGAAAAAATAGAAGAAAAAGCGGCACCAGAGCCGAAAAAAATAGAAATAGCTGAGAAAAAAGACAAAAAAGAAGTACCGGCAAAACAGGAAAAGGATTCAAAGAAAAAGGCGGATAGACCACTAAAAAGAAAAAAAGTTTCTATGAAACCGGATGATTTAGTGGAGGTAAAAGAGCATGTTGCAATTGATTTTTTACGAGAAACTACGCAAAAAATGGATCTGGATTTAGAGTTTAAGGCTATGGTCAACAAGGATAATTTACATGTTGATATTGCCGGAAAAGATGCAGGAACAATCATTGGCAAGAGAGGTCAAACTTTGGATGCAGTTCAATATTTGACAAGTCTTGTGGTGAACAAGGGCAAAGACGATTATGTTAGAGTAGTTGTTGATGCTGAAAATTATAGAGAAAAAAGAGAAAAAACCCTAGAACAGCTTGCGGATCGTCTTGCAGGAAAAGTAGTAAAAACAGGAAGAAGTGTTCGGCTAGAGCCGATGAATCCTTATGAACGAATGGTGATTCATGCAACGCTTCAAGACAATCAAGCGGTCAAGACCAGAAGTGAGGGCGAGGAGCCATACAGACGGGTTATCATAGAGCTTAAGTAAAAAATTGCCCGTGTTTATCACGGGCTTATTTATTGAAGGAGATTAAATGGAAGCAACAATTGCTGCGATTTCCACCGCTTACGGGGAAGGCGGAATCGGTATAATCAGAATTAGTGGAGAAAAGGCGAAGCCAATATTGGATCGCATTTTTGTTTCTCCCCATAAGATAGAAAATCGAAAACTCACCTATGGAAAAGTTGTTGATCCCAAAAGCGGTGAGGATATTGATGAAGTTTTAGCTGTGTTTATGGAAGGACCAAATACCTATACCTGTGAAGATGTGGTAGAGATTAATTGCCATGGCAGCGTGGTTTCCTTGAGAAAAACGTTGAGTCTTTGCTTTGAGGAGGGTGCGATTCCTGCAGAAAAGGGAGAGTTTACCAAGCGTGCATTTTTAAATGGGCGGCTAGATCTTTCTCAGGCGGAGGCAGTGATCGATCTGATTAAGGCAAAAGCAGATAAAACCTTTGAAGTCGCTTTGGGGCAGCTAGAGGGAAGACTTTCAGCGGAAATAAAAGAGATTCGAGCCTTGATCTTAGATATTTTGGTCAATATTGCAGTAAATATAGATTATCCGGATGAGGATATAGAGGAAGTTGTTTATCGAGATCTAGAACGGGATCTATCGGTAATCAATCATAGAATCGGGAAATTGATCGCATCGGCCAATACGGGGAAGCTGATCAAGGAGGGCTTGAATGTAGCCATTATTGGTAAACCAAATGTAGGAAAATCCTCATTGATGAATGCCTTACTTAAGGAAGCCCGTGCCATTGTTACCGAAATTCCAGGAACGACTAGAGATACCATTGAAGAAACGCTTACCTTGAAAAATATTCCCATTAAGCTGACGGATACTGCGGGAATTCGTTCCACAGAGGATCAAATTGAGAAGATCGGTATTGAGAAAAGTAAGGAAAGCTTTAACCGTGCAGATTTGATTATTTTCATTGTAGATGTAAGTCGAGAATTAGAGGATGAAGATTTAGAAATCATCAAATATATTGGCGAAAAGAAATTGATCGTTCTAGCAAACAAGCAAGATCTAGGTGCAAAAATTACCAAAGATCAGCTGAAAAAAATGCTTCCAGGAGGAGAAATTATAGAAACTTCCATGAAGGAATATGCCGGATTAGAGGCAATAGAAGATAAGATCGAAGAACTGGTTTATGCCGGAGAGGTAAAACAGGACGAGAGCTTATTGGTGAGTAATGTTCGTCATGAAAATCTATTAAAAGATGCATTTTCTTCTATAGAGGATGGAAAAATGATGATTTTGGCAGGCGAAGCACTGGAGTTTATTGAGATTGATATTAAGAAAGCTTTTGAGCTTTTGGGAGAGATAATCGGAGAAACGGTATCAGAAGATATTATTGATGAAGTTTTTTCTAGATTTTGTTTAGGAAAGTAGTAGTAAAAAATGAGCGAAACTTATGTAATGGGAAAATATGAAGTTGTAGTTGTAGGTGCAGGCCATGCAGGCTGTGAGGCGGCCTTGGCTACGGCAAGAATGGGCAAGCAGACATTGCTTCTTTCAATGAATTTGGAGTCCTTGGCAATGATGCCGTGTAACCCGTCTATTGGAGGAACCGGAAAAGGTCATCTGGTTAGAGAGATCGATGCCCTAGGTGGGGAAATGGGTGTCAACACGGACAAGACGTTTATCCAAATGAAGATGTTGAATATGGCTAAGGGGCCGGCAGTGCATTCTCTTCGTGCTCAGGCAGATAAACATCTTTATCATTTGGAAATGAAAAAAACGGTAGAGAAGCAGAAAAACTTAGATTTAAAGCAGGGAGAAGTAACGGAACTTTTGGTAGAGGATGGAAAAGTTTCTGGAGTAAAGATGGCAACCCATGCAATCTACGAAGCAAAAACGGTCATTCTTTGTACCGGAACATTTTTGCGTGGAGAAGTTTTTATTGGAGACAGTCATCATAGCAGCGGGCCAAATGGTTTAGCTCCGGCAGTGGATCTTGCAAAAAATTTAAAAGATCTAGGATTACCTTTACGGCGGTTCAAAACGGGAACACCGGCGAGAGCTTTGGGTGCTTCTTTGGATTATACCAAGATGCAGGAGCAGAAGGGGGATGAGAGAATTATTCCTTTTTCCTTTATGAACGATGGAATTGAGAGAGAGCAAATTTCTTGTTGGTTAACTTATACCAATGAAGATACACATAAGATCATTAGAGATAACTTATCGCGATCTGCTTTGTATGGTGGATTTATTGAAGGTATCGGTCCAAGGTATTGTCCGTCAATAGAGGATAAGGTAAATCGGTTTTCGGATAAACCTAGACATCAACTTTTTGTAGAACCAGAAGGGTTAACTACAGATGAGATTTACCTGCAGGGAATGTCAACTTCCTTACCAGAGGATGTACAATATGAATTTTATCGAACCATTCCAGGATTAGAAAACCTGAAAATTTTAAGGCCGGGATATGCCATTGAATATGATTGTATTGATCCGCAAAATTTGAAAACTAGCTTAGAAAATAGAGATATAGAAAATCTATTTTGTGCGGGACAATTTAACGGAAGTTCAGGCTATGAGGAGGCAGCAGCACAGGGATTAATGGCGGGAATTAACGCTGCATTGAAGCTAGATGGCAAAAAATCCTTTGTTCTGGATCGAAGCGAGGCTTATATTGGCGTTCTAATCGACGATTTAATACTAAAAGGTACTAATGAGCCTTACAGAATCATGACCTCTAGAGCGGAATATAGGCTGGTTCTACGGCAAGACAACGCAGATTTACGATTAACAGAGAAATCTTATGCAGTGGGACTGGCAACAGAGGAGCGATATGCACGATTTTTGGAAAAAAAGCGCCTAGTGGAGGAAGAATATCAGCGATTACAAAATACGGTGGTTTATCCTGGAGAAGCCAATGACTTTTTGGATAAGCTAGGAAGCGCACCACTAAAAAATAAAAGTAGCTTAGCTGACTTATTAAAACGACCGGGAATAACTTACGAAAATTTAAAAGAAATTGATCCGGAACGAACGCCGTTATCGGAGCATGCTATCGCACAGCTGCAGGTGCAGATTAAGTACCAGGGCTATATTGGTAAGCAGCTTGCACAAATTGAAAAATTCAAGAAGATGGAAGATAAAAAACTGCCGGAAACGCTAGATTACAGTGAAATAGAAGGTCTAAGGCTAGAAGCAAGACAAAAGTTAAACGCAATAAAACCTATCTCTCTAGGTCAAGCTGCTAGAATTTCAGGCGTATCTCCATCAGATGTTAATGTTTTATTGATATTTTTGGAAAAAGAGAAACGGAAGGCGAGCCTGTGAACGCATTAAAAAATTTATTGATCCACTTAGAGGTGGAGGACAATTCAAAAAAGCTAGAGCAGTTCCATGCTTATCGTGATGAGATATTGGCGTGGAATGAAAAGGTCAATTTGACTGCGATCACCGATTTGGAGGAGTTTGAAAAGAAGCATTTTATCGATTCAATATTGCCGGTAGAATCATTGGAATTTCAACATTCAGATAGGATTATTGACATTGGTACGGGCGCAGGATTCCCGGGGGTTCCCTTGGCAATTCTTTATCCAAAGAAAGAATTCTTGCTTGTAGACTCTCTAAATAAGCGGCTAAAAATCATTGACGAAATCACAGACAAATTAGGGATTTATAATGTAAAGACCATTCATGGAAGGGCAGAGGAGTTAGCAAGACGAAAGGAATTTCGAGAAAGCTTTGATCTTTGTGTTTCTCGGGCGGTAGCAAATCTAGCCACCCTATCGGAATACTGCCTACCTTTTGTAAGGCCGGGAGGAACCTTTATTGCATATAAAGGGAATTCTGTAGGAGAAGAAGTGGAGGCGGCCAAAAGAGCAATTTCCCTTTTGGGTGGCAAGCTAGATAGAATTGAAGAAATTTCTAAAAAAGGAAAAAAATGGGAAATGGACTTTGATCATACTTTACTCTTTATAAAAAAAGACAAAAAGACATCAAAAACCTATCCAAGAAAAGCAGGCGTGCCAGCAAAAACACCAATTAAATAGAAAAAAAAGAGATGTTTCACGTGAAACATCTCTTTTTTTTGCTAAAATTGTAGTATATTTTGCAGTTATAGTATATAATTTAGTAAGAAATTCGCGATAATTATGTGGAATTTCATTGCAAATCAAAAGAAAGCTTAGAATTTCAACGTTTATAGGCCTTAGCGCTTACGCTGGCTCAGTTGTTCATAAAGCTTACTGTTTAAAAAGAACAGGTGTTGTTTGCAAATTAGGATAAAAGAATTCAATTTAGAACAATTTAGTGTAATACAAAGGGGAGGTAGTCTTTTGGGAAAAATTATTGCCATATTTAATCAAAAAGGTGGCGTAGGAAAAACCACAACAAATATTAATCTAGCAGCAAGCTTAGCGTTGAAAGGAAAACGTGTTCTTGTTTTGGATATCGATCCACAAGGAAATACTACTAGTGGACTAGGAATCGTAAAGAAGGAGCTTAAATATTCGATCTATGATCTGTTAATGGGAGAGGGAGTAACAACAAAAGAAACTATCTTGCATACGGGAACCCAAGGTCTAGATATTATTCCTGCCAGCGTAGAATTAGCAGGCGCTGAAGTTGAACTTGTTCGAATGGATGAACGAGAAAGCAGATTGAAAAATGCTTTGGCCAGTGTGAAAGAGGACTATGACTACATTTTTATTGACTGCCCGCCATCGTTGGGATTATTAACCATTAACTCACTAACTGCAGTTGATTCAGTGCTTATTCCTATTCAATGTGAATTCTATGCATTAGAAGGAGTAAGTCAGCTGATGACGACCATAGATATTATTAAGAAAAACCTAAACCCGAATATTGAAATTCAGGGAGTAATCTTAAGTATGTTTGATGGAAGAACAAATCTATCTATACAAGTTGTGGAGGAAGTAAAAAAATACTTTAGGGAAAAGGTGTATACAACAGTAATTCCAAGAAATGTGAGATTAGCAGAGGCACCAAGCTATGGAATGCCGATTTTTGAATATGATCCGCGATCTACGGGAGCAGAGGCATATAACGAATTTGCGGAAGAGTTCTTGAGTTTGGAGGCAGAGGAATAATGGCAGCAAAAAAGAAGAATACCGGACTAGGTAAGGGCCTTGAAGCCTTATTTGGAGATCTGGAAAATCAAGAAAAAGAAGAGCAGGCAGAAGTTTTGGCAGTAGAAAAGGTCAGTATTGATGCAATACGGCCAAACAAGGCACAGCCAAGAAAGAGCTTTAATCAGGAAACCATAGATGAGCTCGCTAGCTCTATAGAAGAACATGGAATTCTTCAACCGATCATCGTACGAACTGTTGAAAATGGTTATGAAATTGTGGCGGGAGAAAGAAGATATCGAGCAGCTAGAGCCGTTGGAATAAAAGAAGTTCCGTGTATTATTAGAGAGCTTACCGATGAGGAAAATATGCTCTTTGCAATTATTGAAAACATGCAAAGGGAAGATTTAAATCCAATTGAAGAAGCCGAAGGGATAGGGCGCATGATCTCGACCTTTCACTTAACACAGGAGCAGGTGTCTAAGAGTGTAGGGAAGAGTAGACCTTATATCACCAATGCACTACGGTTGCTAAAGCTTCCGGAGAGCATACGAGATCAGATTATAGAAGGTGCTTTATCTGCAGGCCATGGTAGAGCCTTGCTTTCCTTGGAAGACGAAGAAAAGATGATACAGCTTGCAGAATTAGTGATAAAGCAAGGTCTTTCTGTACGGGGATTGGAAGAGTTAATTGCAGGAAAGAGAGAGCGACGTAAACCGAGAGAAATTGTTAAAAACCCAGATGTTTTGGCCGTAGAAGAAGATCTAAAGCGCACCCTAGGAACAAGAGTAAACATTAAGCAATCAGGAAAAAACGGTAAAATTGAGATTGAATATTATAATCGGGACGATTTAGAGCGATTGATAGAGATGCTGAGAAGTATATAGGTGTAGGTAGGAGATGTTTCACGTGAAACAATGGACACAAGATGACCTAAATGCGTTGTTATTGGAAGCTTATCAAGAAGCAGCAATGCTGGGGATTCCTCTCTCTTCACAAGTTTCCAAGGAAGTTTACATTAACCAAAGGGCAAAAGCACGGTTAGGTGCTTGCAAAGCAAATCAAGTTCAGGGGAAACGATTTTATCAAATTGAACTTTCTGCAGTAGCACTAGGCGGAACGAGAGAGGAAATAAAAACAATTTTACTCCACGAACTGTTGCATACCTGTCCAAACTGCATGAATCACGGGAAACTTTGGAAGTCCTATGCAGAATTGTTAAATTGGAAAAATGGATATGCCATCAAGAGGACGGCAACGTTTATGGAGAGAGAATCATCCGCCAAAAGAGGGAAGCGAGGGGTTCAATACCTACTTGTTTGCAAGAACTGTGGAATGACCTATCAAAGAAAGAACAAAAGTAAAGCAGTTCTTCATCCGGAAAACTACCGTTGCGGAAAGTGCCGGGGAGGGCTTGTGATGAAGGAGATAAACGGATGAAGGGACAGGAGAAGAGGAGAAAAAGGAGAAGGGTAAGAGCCAAAGGAAGGCTTGTTTTAGCTATTTTCATGGTTCTAACCATCGGATTATCTGGATGCGGAAAGGGTGGCGGCCAAGAAGTTGAATCTGCTGAACCACTAGGAACAAGGATAGCTACTGAGCAAAAAAGTGAGCGAGATGGAGCTTTATATCCTATGACTTATCAAATCACTGCCATTGATCGGGATCAAGATAGTGTTGCAAAACGCGTAGAAGAATATAACCAATCGGCAAAGGGAACCAAGATCGAATTTTCTCCAAAAGAGGGAATTGAATATGTCATTGCAGAATATAAAGCAGAATATCCAAAAGATTTCCCGGATGACGAATTTGGGATCACAGCGGTAGCAATAACTTTTTCTATTGCCGGCTTAGATGGCAGCGAGACCATCAAATTTGATCAGGCGGAGTATACTGGCTTGTCCAAGACCTGGGAACTAGGAGATGCACCAATGGGTTATGACTTTTATGGTGGAGATACTTATGAAGGGGCAATTATCTATATGGTACCAACCGGTTGCAAAGACTATTTAATTAAGGAAACTCCCGATGGGAAAGTCTTCCACTACATAAAAGGCGAGTAAGATAAAAGACGCGGGAGACCGCGTTTCTTTTATAACATAGGAACTATCGATTGTGTGGCATTTCCTATGTTTCAAAGAAAGCACCTTGCAAAGCGTCGCCCCTTGCGGACGACATATGTGCATAGGAATCTTTGATTTCGTCATGCACACTTTTTTTATTTATCCAGCGGATTAGGGAAGAAAATCAAGATAACGGTGTCTTTCTATGGGGAGATAAAATGGATAAATCGCTATAAGCATTGAAAACAGTAGAATTTATTTAGAACAACTGTTCTTTATAGGATGGATGGGAAGGAGAAAGAATAGAATGGAAAATTTAAAGGGAAGCAAGGAAAAGCTGATTGAAAGTATCCCCAATATTAGCGAGGGAAGAGATGAAGCAATCATAGGTGCTTGTGTAAATGCAGTTCGGGAAACTCCCGGGTGCACCTTACTTCATTACACTTCAGATGCGAGTCATAACCGGACAGTGATTACCTATATTGGAAGTCCTGAGAGCTGTGAGGAGGCAAGTGTTCGATTGGCAAAAAAGGCAGTGGAGCTGATTGATTTAACCAAGCATGAAGGGGAACATCCGCGTATGGGCTGTGTAGATGTAATGCCCTTTGTTCCCATAAAAAACGCGACAATGGAGGACTGCATTGCCCTTTCTCATCGCGTAGGTGCACGAATTGCGGAAGAAGCGGATTTGCCAGTGTATTTTTATGAACATTCAGCATCTGCACCCCATCGTAAAAACCTGGCCAATTTGCGACGAGGAGAATTTGAAGGAATGGCAGAAAAGGTTAAAGATCCACAGTGGCTTCCGGATTTGGGGGGAGAGAGAATCCATCCAACAGGTGGAATTGTTGCAATTTCAGCAAGATCTCCATTAATTGCTTACAATATTAATTTAAATACAGACAAGCTGGAAATTGCCAATAACATTGCAAAGATTATCAGAGAGTCTGGGGGAGGGCTGAGCAAGGTAAAGGCCATAGGGATTATGCTCAAAGAAAGAAATATTGCACAGGTCTCAATGAACATGACGGATTTTACCGTTACACCACTATATCGAGTAAATGAGCTGGTCAAGGCAGAGGCTGCACGTTATGGGGTCACTATAGGCAGTACAGAATTAATTGGCCTAGCACCCATGGCAGCGCTAATTGATGCAGCAGAATACTACTTACAAATAGAAGACTTTGATCCAAAAAACCAAGTCATTGAATCACATTTGCTGTAAAACAAAGACTTGGTTTAGATAAACGACAGAAAAGCGTGAATTGTCCTTGGGCTAACGTAGAATTAGCTCCACAAAGTTTATACCAAGACGGACACCGTAAACGATAATTACTATGCCGCAAAGGATATTGATTATACGTAAGGTTTTATTGGTAATCTTAGCACCAAGGAAGGAAACTACCGTAGAAATGCCAAGAAACCAAAGGCAACTTGCAGAAGCAACACCGATAATGAATTTTGCGCTTTCATCTGGGGGCAAGGTAGCCTTAAATGCACCGAGCATCATTGACCCATCAATTAGGGCTTGTGGATTAAACCAGGTGACAACGCAGGCTGTTCCAATGACCTTCAGAATAGGAACATCTACCTTGGTGGAGGTATCCATATCGCCTTTTGCACGAAGCAAGGAAATTCCTATCCAAATGACGATTAAGCTGCCAATAAGCAATACGGCAAGCTCTAACCACTTAGATTGCTCCATAATCGCGCCAATGCCAAAGAAACAGGCCAGGGCTAAGGTCACATCAAAAAAGATAACAATCAGCGCCGTAAGATAGGTACGCTGCCTTGTTTGGCTGATAGCAGTATTAATCACAAATAAGTTTTGTAAACCGATGGGTGCAACATAGGCCAAGCCCATGGTCAACCCCTGAATAAAAAATTGCATAATGATTCCCCCCTAATGATCAATAAAATATCTTTAACACATTATAACAAAATAGAAACAAAAACACCAAGAAAAAATTCTTGGTGTTTTTGTAAAGTGTGTGTGTATTCAATAAAAGAAGGAAAGTTCGTATGGAATAATCCATACCCTTAACTCGGATTCATTATACAACCCTAATGTGAAGATTGTGTGAAGTTAAAATTGTTGTGCTGACATTAGGGAAAAAAGTTCTTCCATTTGCTCTTGCTCGCTGTCATAAACTACATGTCCGTTAAGAATCGTGATTATGGCATCTGGTAAAATATTCTTCTTTTTTGGAACAAAAGTAAAAGGATTTTCTTCAAATACTGCAAAATCTGCAAACTTTCCCGGGGCAATTGTACCCAAATCTTTTTCTAAGTTCAGTTTCTGTGCAGCTTCTTTTGTACGTTGTAGGATGACTTTTTTTGGTGTCAACCCTACAGAAGCTTCTGTTTCTTCATCGCCTACTATGGACTCCGTCAATGCTTCTGTGGCTGATAGGGAACAAAGGCGCTGCTTTGCTTCTTCAGCTCCAAAGGCTTCTGCGGAAATCTGTCGATAGGTTTTGGTGAAATAAGCAGGCTGCTTGCCTTCAAATACACTGGTATAGCCTTGTCTACAAAGATCATCGGTAATTTCCAAAATGGTTTCCTTCGCGGACTCCTTGTCAAAAGGAGAAAAAATAGACAAAACCTCATCGAAAGTAAGAGGGGAGTTGCCGGACTGTTTTTCAGCTAGCTCCACCTGATCCTTAGCACAGGTATTCATCCAAGCCGATAAACCATCCTCGCTAAGGAGAATAATCGGTCTATCTGTAGCATAAGTGTCTAAGCTTAATGTCATTTCTTCATCCGAAATTTCTTCGTGAAGGTGAGGATCGTAACCGTAAAAAAAGTATAGATCGGTGAACGGATTTTCAAAAACATAGGCATCAACTTCTTTTAGTACTCTAGAAATTGTCCAGTCACTGTATAGTCTGAGCTGTATATATTCTTCAAAAAAACCATAAATCGGTGAGTGAAGTGCCTCTATAAATCCGGGAAGTAAATAGTTCTCGGAAAGAGAAATTTTCTCGGTGTGATCGCCAATGTGGCAATTTAGTGATTCAACGCTACCAAAAGCGAGAATTTTTCCGTCCTTGCAAGCAATCGCTTCCGCCCAAGGCTGGCTATCTTCTAAAGTACAAATCTTTCCATCGAAATAGAGAATATCCGCAATTATGTTTTGATCCTGTAAACCCATTTAGTCCTCCCTGTAGTTTATTCTGCCTCTAAGAAAAAAGAAGCGTTTTCATCGTTGAAGTTTTCTGTATCGGCATCTCCAAGCATTCCCTTCTTTTTCAGTAAGATTAGTGTTCGTTCCTTAGCATTTGAAGTGAAAAAAGGAACGAGAAGGGCATAAGAATGTAAAATTGCATTGCTGAAAAGCTCTTCTTCAGATGGATCCTCATCCAATAGATCGGTGAGATTAATCCAAGTTTGTGCAACAACATAAATATTTTCTGCCAAGAATTTTTTTGAAGCCTTGTTGATTGGTTTGATGATTCCTGTTTCTTCCCATGAAGTGAAAATTTCATTGAGTAAAGCAAAAAGCTTTTGACAACGTGGTTTATATATTTTCATCATTTCCGGATCGTTTCTTAGCAAGATAAATCCTTCTGCGTAAAAAAAGCGATAAGAAAATACCAATTTTGCATAGTCACTAAAGGCATTAAGAATACCGTTTTCTGAGTGAAGAAGGTCCTCTC
The DNA here is from genome assembly GCA_036638575.1 of Anaerovoracaceae bacterium. Lineage (GTDB taxonomy): Bacteria > Bacillota > Clostridia > Peptostreptococcales > Anaerovoracaceae > JAXGRD01. The sequence goes on from JAVWKI010000009.1 coordinate 11,446, forward strand.
TTGCAAAAATTTCGTCCGCCTTTGGAAGAATATCCTCTGTCCAAATGGTACGGATTAAGTGTTCCTTGTTGTCAAAGTAGTAGTAAAGGTTTCCCGGGCTGATCTTTAGTCGCTCGGCCAATTGAATTGTACTTACATTGGTTGCCCCTTTTTCATTGAAGATTTCAATTGCTATATTTTTAATTCTTTCTCTTGTTTTCATTTTAAGCCTCCTTATTGCTTATATATACTTTCGGCAATCGTTGTCCGAAAGCGCAAACGATCTCGTAATTGATCGTGCCTGTTGCGGAAGCAATGTCATCTGCTGTGATGCTATGCTGCCCGTCGCTACCCATAATAATTACCTCATCGCCCAGTTGCACATGGGGAACGTCTGTAACATCTATCATACATTGATCCATGCATATGTTTCCGGCAAGAGGTGCCATAACGCCATTAATAATTACATTTCCAAGGGCAGAAAAAGGACGAGGATAGCCGTCTGCATATCCAAGGCCGATTGTGGCAATTCTACTTTCTCTGCTGGCAATGAATTTTCGTCCATATCCAACGGAAAACCCGGGCGGAACTGTTTTAATGTGTATAATGTTGGCCTTAACCGACATTACGGGTCGAAGAGAAAGCTGATGCTTATCAACCTCCGATGAAGGATAGCAGCCGTAAAGGATAATTCCCGGTCTTACTGCATCAAAATATGCGGAAGGCAATTCCATCACTGCGGCACTGTTGGCCAAAGTTTTCATGGAAAGTGCAATTCCGCTTTCTTCTAATTTTTTGCAAAGTGAATTATATTTTGATTCTTGCGCCAATGCATAATTTTTGTTTTTTGCATCAGCTGTTGCAAAGTGTGAAAAAATTCCTTTGACGTGAAAGCCCGGAAGGGCATTTGCACGGTGAATTTCTGCAGCAATATCCGTGTCCTCAGGCAAATATCCGATTCTCCCCATGCCAGTATCTATAGCAACCAGCCCATGAATCGTTTTCCCCAATTTTATCGCGGCATCACTAATGGCTTTGCAGTTTTCGTAAGCGTTTACTACAGGTGTAATATCATACGCTACGAGGATGTCTGCATACAAAGCAGGAGTTAGGCCAAGCATAATAATTTCTTCTTTTCTGCCGCCTTCCCTCAATGTGATTGCTTCTTGTAACGTGGCAACGGCAAAGATCTTGACCCCATTTTTTTCAAGTACCTTTGCAACCTCTAATGCACCATGTCCATAAGCATCTGCCTTAATGACTCCGATAATTTTTGTGTTTTCCCCTATTTTTGTTTGAATTTGTTGAATGTTATAATCTAGATTATCTAGATTGATTTCTACCCAAACAGGACGAATAGCGTTTTTGTACATTTCGCCATTTTACCTCCTATATTTTATAATATCGCTTTTCTAAAAATGATGTCTTCTCTACCAGGACCGTTAGAAACCATAGTTATAGGAAAACCAATTTCTTGTTCAATAATATTGACATAGTCTTGGCATTCTTTCGGCAAATCCTCAAATTTTCGGATGCCGGTAATGTCTGTTTTCCAACCAGGGATCTTTTTTAGTACCGGTTTAGCTCGATATAGGTCTGTGGTATTTGGAAAGTCTTCCGTGATTTCTCCGTCGATGTCATATCCTACGCAGATAGGAATTTCATCTAGGTAACCGAGCGGATCCAAAACCGTCAATGCAACTTCCGTTGCACCTTGCATTCTGCAGCCATACCTTGTGGCAACGGCATCAAACCAACCAACACGTCTAGGACGTCCGGTAGTTGCACCGTATTCACCGCCATCGCCCCCGCGACGACGAAGGGTTTCTGCTTCATTGCCAAAAATTTCACTTACAAATGCACCTGCCCCCACAGAGCTTGAGTAAGCTTTTACCACCGTTATGATTTCTTTGATTTCATAAGGTGGGATTCCTGCACCAATGCTTCCAAAGCCCGCAAGGGTAGAGGAAGAAGTGACCATAGGATAAATTCCGTGATCCGTATCCTTCAACGCACCCAACTGACCTTCCAGCAATATATTTTTCCCCATTTTTATTGCATCGTGAAGATAGGCTGAAACATTACAAACATAAGGCTTTACCATGTCGCGATAAGAAATTAGTGTTTCCAATAGCTCCTGGGCATCAATCCCCGGTTTGTGGTACAAGTGTTCAAAAATAACATTTTTTTGCAAACAAATATTTGCAATTTTTTCTTTTAGTGCTTCTTCATCCATGAATAGCTCGTTTACCTGAAAACCGATTTTTGCGTACTTGTCTGCGTAACAAGGTGCAATTCCTGACTTTGTTGAGCCAAAAGATTTTCCGGATAATCGTTCTTCTTCATACTCATCCAAAAGGATGTGGTAGGGGAGAAGCAACTGCGCCCTATCGGACACGAGTATGTTGGGCTTTGGGACACCTTGCTTAACCAATTCATCAATTTCATTAATAAGGAAGGGAATGTTTAACGCAACACCATTACCGATAACACCGGTGGTGTGGTCATAAAATATCCCGGAAGGAAGTAAGTGTAATGCAAATTTCCCGTAGTCGTTAACTATGGTATGTCCTGCATTGCTCCCTCCCTGAAACCTTACAATAATATCCGATTCTCGACTGAGCATGTCGGTAATTTTACCTTTTCCTTCGTCGCCCCAATTGGCACCAACAATAGCTTTAACCATCAAATACCTCCTTTTTTTATCCCTGTTTATACGTTGATTTCGGCATGAAGCCCCATAAGTTCCCGGTTTGCTTCTAGGATAGGCTGGATCACAGTGGATAAATACTCCTCAGTTTGCTCCTTGGCACAACCAATGAAGTTCGCCGGTTTCATAATCGCTGTTAGACGATTCATGTCCATGCCAAAGGCAGGATCAGCTGCGATTCGTTCTAACAGGTCATTGGCGGCGCCTTCTTCTTTTACTCGCTTGCCTGCCGCCATGGAATGCACTCTGATTTTTTCGTGCAATTCCTGTCTGTCGCCACCTGCTTTTACTGCATCCATAAGAATTAGCTCTGTAGCCATAAACGGAAGTTCACTCATTAGGCGTGCTTCAATTACCTTTGGGTAAACCACCATACCGGCAGTAATATTTAGGAATAATTCTAAAATGCTATCTACTGCCAAGAACCCCTCTGAAATCGAAAGTCTTTTGTTGGCTGAGTCATCCAGCGTTCGTTCAAACCACTGGGTTGCCGCGGTAATCGCAGGATTTAATGCATCCGCAATTACATAGTTGGCAAGAGAGGCCATTCTTTCGCTACGCATAGGGTTTCTCTTGTAGGCCATGGCGGAAGAACCAATTTGATTTTTTTCAAAAGGCTCTTCAATTTCCTTTAGATGCTGTAATAGTCTGATGTCGTTACTAAATTTGTGACCACTTTGTGCTATGCCGGCCAATACATTGAGAATACGACTGTCCACCTTGCGGGAATAAGTTTGCCCCGAAACCGGATAGCATTCCTTGTAGCCCATTTTTTCAGCAATGAGCAGATCCAGTTTTTTGACTTTGTCATAATCGCCGTCAAAGAGCTCTAGGAAGGTTGCTTGGGTTCCGGTTGTTCCCTTAGAACCAAGAAGCTTAATGTCCTTCAGCAGATACTCTGTATCTTGCAGATCCATAACCAACTCATTTAACCAAAGTGTAGCACGTTTTCCCACTGTAGTAGGCTGTGCCGCCTGGAAGTGGGTGAAGCCTAAGCTTGGAAGATCCTTGTATGTTTCTGCAAAATCAGCAAGCTGAGCAATAACATTAACAAGCTTCTTCTTGATTAGTTCAAGACCTTCTTTCATGATGATTAAGTCGGTGTTATCGCCTACGTAGCAGGACGTTGCACCAAGGTGAATAATTCCCTTAGCGGTAGGACACTGGGTTCCGTAAGCATATACATGGGCCATCACATCATGCCGCACGAGAGCTTCTCTCTCTTTTGCGATATCGTAATTTATATTTTCGGCGTTAGCCTTGAGCTCTGTAATTTGTTCGTCGGTAATTTCTAGCCCTAATTCCTTTTCGGATTCAGCAAGAGCTATCCACAATTTACGCCAAGTTTTGAACTTCATTTCAGGTGAAAATAAGTATTGCATTTCCTTGCTTGGATATCTTGCCGACAATGGACTTTGATAATTGTTCATTGATACCTCCTTATCTATTGTTAATTGTTAATTATAACATAATTAGAGTTTAAAATCAAAGAAAAACACACCAATTGGGTGTGTTTTAATTTTCGGGTTTAAAGTTGTTCCATGGAAGAGGAAGCTTCTTCACAGCGAAGGTGCTTAACTCGGTCGCCTTCTTCCGCAGTTTTTGCATCGTTCCAGTGATCCATCGTTCCAACAAGGTAGCCGGTGATTCTTCGGATCCGTTCAAAGGGAACCTGGGTAAACGTATAATTTAAATTGGCAAAATCGCCATCGATTTCTACATTTAAGCTTTCTAGCTTACGGTTGTATTTCTGTTCGAGATAGTCTACATATGCCGCCTTTTCTTCTGCCGGCGCATTTCCGGTAACTTGTATTTCCATTTCATTAACCTCCAATTTTATACTACATATTGTATAGTATATACCTAAATTAACAGAACTTAAACAAAAAACAAAGAAGAAAATCAATGGAAAATAATGGGAAGGTTACGGGTGAACCCCCGAAAAGGTATTGTAAGAAGTAGGTGAATATGCTATGATAAAGAACAGATTTAAATCCTGTGGCTCTGTAGCTCAGGGGATAGAGCGTCGGTTTCCTAAACCGTGCGTCGGAGGTTCGAATCCTCTCAGGGTCACCAAGTCAAAAACCATGGAATTTCAACGTTCTGTGGTTTTTTATTGCACTTTTTAGGCGGGCACATCCGGTTAAGATGTGGCTTTTTTATGTGTTTTTATGCTAATGATCCTACAATAAAATCAGGAGCAATTAATTTGTGTGAAAGGGGATGGAATGTAGTATAATGAAGAAGCTGAAGGGCGGAACAAATAAACGGAAGTAGAAGGAGAAAAAATATGGGTTATATCTATTTAGGACTTGCTATTGCAGGAGAGTTGATTGGGACAACCTTTCTAAAATATTCCCAAGGGTTTACGGTATTGGCTCCTAGTCTAGGGAGCTTGCTTAGCTATGGAATTTGCTTCTTTTTCTTTTCTAAATCGATGCAAACCATTAATTTAAGCATAGGCTATGCAACTTGGTCTGGTGTTGGAATTATTGCCGCAACATTGATATCTGTGTTTATTTTTAGTGAAAAAATAACAGTGCTAGGGGTAATTGGGATTGTATTTATGATCATTGGCGTGATTTTACTTAATTTTTTTGGCACAGTACAAAGCTAGGAATAGCGGTTTAGGGGAGAATAAATTGTAAATTTTTTCTTGTTATGATAAACTTGAGGGAAAAGAAACGTGTGTAACGAAAAGGCGGAGGCATAAGATGAATAGGAATTTTTGGAAAAAGCTTAGCTTAGGGCTTGTGATGGCCCTGATCTTGTTCACTGGGATGATCTTTGTTCCGGGCGGTGCAGCTGATGCATTTGCAGCTACGGAAGCTGAAGGAATGGAAACCATTACCATTGTTCACAGCAACGATACCCATGGGCGATATCAATATTCAGAGGATAGCAGGGGCAAAGGAAATGGGATCTTAGGCTTTGATCGATTGAAAACGGTAGCAACGGATGTCGGTGCAGATCTGATTCTTGACGGAGGAGATACCTTCCATGGATTATCCTTTGCAACGATGACCAAAGGAATGAGCACAGCAAAGGTGATGAATGCAGTGGGTTATACTGCGATGACACCGGGAAATCATGACTTCAATTATGGGATGAGCTATCTTAAGGATACTCTCGGCACTTCCTTTGCTGGAAATATTTTGAGCTGTAATATCCTGGATAAGCAAGGAAAAAAAGTTTTTGATCCTTCCATGGTGAAGACCATTACTCGTGGAGAGAAGACCATAAAGGTTGGAATTGTTGGGGTGACCAGTCCGGATTTATACAATCAAAGTATGGATGGATATGCAATAGAAGATCCCGTAGACAGCAAGGGTGAGGGCCCGCTGAATACGGAGGTTCGCCGGTTAAAAGAGATCGAGGATTGCTCGGTAATCATTGTTCTTTCCCATATGGGAAATTCTTCACAGCAAAAGTGGAAGTCAGAAGAACTGGCAAAAAAAGTTAGTGGAATTGATCTGATTATCGATGGGCATACCCATGTGAAGGAAACGCGTTTAGTGGAACATCCGGACGGAAGCAAGACGCTGATTGCGCAGACCGGAAGCTTTTTTGACAATATTGGTGTAGTGCCACTGACCATAGATACGACCGGTTCTCCCTACAAGGTGGTAGGACTTGAAGAAAGTGCGGAAACCTTTGTGCCGGCCGCGGAGGCAAAACTTATTCCTCCGGACAAGGAGGTTGCTGAAGCAATCCGCGCAGAAGAGGAAGAGGTAAACAAGAAGGGTGCAGAAGTAATTGGCCAGAGCCCAGAGGCGGTGAATTATAGCTGGGAAGAGCTGAGAATACAGCAAATGAAGCTGGGAAATGTTGTGGCGGATAGCTATATTGCAGCAACCGGCGCAGATGTTGCCTTTGAAAATGCCGGAGGAATTCGTGGTGGAATTCCTCAAGGAGAGATTACCGCAAAAAATATTGTGGATATTTCACCCTTTGGAAACTATGTTGTTACGAAAAATTTAACAGGAAAAAATATATTGGAGCTGATCGAACAATCCATGACGAGACAGCTGAACAACAAAAAGGCCAACGATGAAAAGTTAGACTGGCCCGGCGATAGCGGTGCTGCACTACAGTGGAGTGGGATCTATGTAGAATATGACTTATCCAGGCCGGAGGGAAGCCGAGTAGTAGGGGCAAAGATCGGAGATAAGGCCTTGGAGAAAGAACGGATCTATCGGGTAGCAATGAATCAATATGTGGCAGGAGATAGCAGAAATTATCCTGAGTTTTTGTCTAAGGCAGAAGTGATTCGAGATTATGGTACCTGTGAAGAAATTTTGAGACAGTATGTTTCTAATGGTTATCCGGGAAGAACTTGGACGGATTCATTGAAAAAAGAATATTTTACGGTTTACACTCCGGCACCGACGCCGGGTCCGGGAGAAACTCCTGAGGTTAAGCCAAGCCCAGAGCCTCCGGGAAACCTAGTCTCTGACTTGGAAAAAGGAAAGGTGGTTGCCTCTGGAGATCTCTTTAATCCGATGGTTTGGATTATTCTCTTGGTTGTGGCAGCAGGGGTGATTGTCGGTATTGTCGCCTATGGAATAAATCAAAAGAAAAAGGGAAAATAGACAGAAGAAAAATGAAATAGAAGAAAAACGAGGGGTTACAGTGAAGTCTTCTTCACTGTAACCCCTCGTTTAGATTAAACAAAGAGGGGGAGAACTCCCTCTTTGTTTATACATAAAGATGCATTGGATAAGATAGATATTCAACTGGTTCTAGCTTATCTACGGTTACGTACCCGGTTTGTGCGGTTAATATTGTAGGGATACGATTGACAATGGTTGCGCAGGTGTGGGCAACGGTATCTGGCTTGGAAACGAGGAAGGCGGTGTCCGGTTCACCAAAGATCTTCCAGTCACACAGATCTCCGTCATTTGGTCCATAAACTTTGCCGATACACTGGCTGACAATTACCGGACCTTGGAAGGTCTCTGTGGTCACTACTGCACTCATGCCAATACAGTCTCCCTTAGGGATAACTCGTCCTAAGGTGGAGGAGTAAAGATCTTCTTCATAGAAATAAGGAACACATTTTTGGGTTTGAGACTTAATGGTCCAACCCATTTTTCCGCATAGTGCTTCGTTGGAATTCCACATATAGGAAGGTTCAAGGGTTGTTGGGTGTGCAATTTTTTCTTCAAATTCTTCCGGAGTCATGCCTGCACCATGTGCCTGTGCCAAGGCAAGGCCGTAGTCTTCCACATTGTAGCTGGTTGCACCTTCGATGCGATCGATACGATGCACGCCGCCGGCTACACAAGCGACCATGTTGATCCAGTAAATATCCTGCATTCCTGCGCCGACAATGGTACAATTATTTTCTTTTGCCAGCTTGTCCAATTTGTTGGTTAGGGCAGAAGCGGTTGTCCATGGGTAAATTGCTTCTTCACAAGTTGTGACCACATCGATTCCTCGACTTGCGCATTTTTCAAAATGAGGGTAGACATCATCCATGAAACTGAAAAGCGTAATGATTGCAATATCTGCATCGCAGTGATCAAGAACTGCGTCGGCATCATCGCTGATGGTTACGCCTAGGGTTGTGCCCAAATCTGCAAATTCCCCAACATCCATGCCGACTACTTCAGGGTTTACGTCAATCGCACCGACGATTCGCGCCCCTTTTTCGTGAAGGTATTTCAGAATGGGTTTAGACATCTTGCCGCAGCCGTACTGTACAACTCTGATTTCTTGATTATACATGATTATACCTGTTCCTTTCTTTTCATTTTATAAAAACAATGGGTTAACGTGTTCTTACCTCTAGTATAAAGGTTGTTCTAGCAAGAGAGTCAACGCCTATTTCAAAAAGATGGGGCAAAGAAAAAGGGGTGAAAGGGGGCACATAAATAGAATGGACTTTCTAATTGGTTAGCCTAAAAGAACAGAATTTTCAATTAAATAAAAGGAAAGAGAGGAACCATTTGGGGTTTGTGAGAAAAAGGGGCAAAAATTTTAAAAAAATAAGGTGGGGAGAAAAAAGCAACCTTATCCTAGGATAAGGTTGCTGGTTGTTTATTCTTTCATTGCAATGACTTCTACTTCCACCAAGGCATTCTTTGGTAAGGTTTTTACTGCAACGCAGCTTCTTGCCGGTTTTGCCGTAAAGTGGTTGCCGTATACCTCATTAAAGGCGGCAAAGTCATCCATGTCAGCCAAGAAGCAGGTGGTTTTTACCACATGATCTAGGGTTAACTCTGCAGCGGCGAGAACTCCGCGAATGTTTGCGATAACCTGTTCTGTTTGCTCGCGGATATCTCCGGATAAAAGTGCTCCGGTTTCAGGAACCAATGGAATTTGTCCTGAGCAAAAAACTAAGCTTCCCAGGTCGATGGCCTGAGAATAAGGCCCTATGGCTTGTGGTGCATTTTTTGTGCTAATTATCTGTTTCATTGAGAGAATCTCCTTTCTTATTCGACAATTTTATAATTGGCGGCGGCTAGTGCTTGTTTGATTTTTTCTAGGTGCTCGAAGTTTCGGGTTTCCATGGACACCTTTAACACACAGCCGTTAATATCCATATGCTCTCCACCGTGATTGTGGTTTACCCGAACAACATTGGCACCTTGCTCGGCAATAATGGTAGAAACCTCTCGAAGCTGGCCGGGCTTGTCGATAAGCTCGATGATCAACTCAGAAAGGCGTCCGCTAGTAACCAGACCACGTTGAATTACACGGGATAAGATCGTAACGTCAATGTTTCCTCCGGAAATAATGCAAACGACCTTTTTATTTTTGACTGGAATTTTGTTAAACATCATTGCGGCAACGCTTACGGCTCCGGCACCTTCGGCAACGAGCTTATGATTTTCCATTAAGCTGAGAATTGCCGTAGCGATTTCATCATCGGTGACAGTAACCACTTCGTCCAAATACCGACTGCAAAGATCAAAGGTAAGATCTCC
>JAVWKI010000010.1:0-20477 GCA_036638575.1 Anaerovoracaceae bacterium
CTTAGGAAATTTAAAAACCGTATCATCGGTTGTGGGGTAATGGTAGCAGTAGCCTTTGGCTTAATCTCCATTCCTATTTGGGGGATAGAAGGGAAACTCTTACTGGGGATTTTATTTGGGACGATTGTGGCAATAGTAAATTTTAATATTATGACAATCTCCACGAAGTTAATGGTCGAGCGGCAGCAGAAGCTGATTTATTTATTGAGCATGGCCGCCAGGTTTTTTCTTTATGGCATTACCTTTTACCTTACAATCATAAATTCGGGGATGATGGCCATTGGCACGGGCGCAGGGTTTTTCACTGTGCAAATTGCGATGTTTCTGATCCACGGGATCGGACCGATGATTGTGGCGAACAAAAGTAAAGCAAGGAGGAATGTTAAATGAATATTGGACCTCATATTGTATTAAAGTTTGGGGACAGTGGGGTGTTCATTACAGACAGCGTTATTTTCGGAGCGATTGTAGCAATTGTTCTTACGATACTGTTTGCCTGGATGACAAGAAATATGCAAAGAGTTCCGCAAGGCAAGCAAGCGGTAGCGGAAATCATTGTAGAAGGAATCTATACCCTGGTGGAAAACACCATGGGCAAGAAGGCGGTGGGCTATGCTCCCTACATCGGCACCTTATTTATTTGGTTGCTGGCGGGAAACATGCTGGGGCTAATTGGGATTAAACCCTATACCTCGGATGTAAATACCACCTTTGCCATGGCACTGGTAACCTTCATTTTGATTCAACGACAGGCGATAAAAAGCCATGGGTTTGTGGGCAAACTAAAGGAAATGGGTCAGCCTTATGCCTTTATGTTTCCGGTGAAGATGATTGAACAGGTATCTTTTCCTGTTTCACTGGACTTCCGTATCTTTGGATATTTCCTTGGCGGAGTAATTGTAATGGAGTTGCTCTTTGAAGGCTTGCACGCAGCCAGTGAGGCACTTAGCTTGCCGATTCCGCTATTACAGACAATTATTCCATTACCGGCCAACTTCTTCTTTGATGTATTTGAGCCGATATTGCAGGCATTTATATTTGTTATGTTGACAATGGTATTCATCAGCATGGAGATTGCGACAAATGATGATGAACATTAAAATAAAAAAAGAAAGTGAATTTAGGAGGTAAGAATTATGACACAAATCACACCGGACGCGCTAATTTATGCGTTATCAGCTATTGGGGCAGCACTGAGTATCGGTACAGCAGCACTAGGTATTGGTATTGGACAAGGACTTGCAGCCAGCAAAGCCGTTGAAGGCGTAGGCAGACAGCCTGAAGCAAAGGGAGACCTTTTACAGGTAATGCTTGTTGGACAGGCAGTAACGGAAACAACAGGTATCTTTGCATTTATCGTATCGATAGTATTACTATTCGCCAATCCTTTTGTATAAAGAGAGAGTGAATGATGAGCATAAAAGCAGAAAGGAGGGCGTAAACCATGGAGTACTCACCATTGATCAGTTTTAACTGGACATTTTTGATGCAGATCATTACGGTAGTGGTTTTCTTCCTTATTCTCAAAAAGTTTTTCTTTGAGAAGGTGCACAATTTCATTAAAGCTAGGGAGGAATCGGTAAAGGATGCCTTTGACAATGCGGAAGCGGTAAACCGCAAAGCAGATGAAAAGATGGAGGTCTACAGCCGAAAGATTGCCAAGTATGAAAGCGACGGCAGAGAGATTATCCATGCCGCAAAGGTAAAGGCGGAGCAGCAGGCCCAGAGACTGATTGACGAAGCCAACCTTAAATCCAGTGAAATAATTATGGCAGCACAAAGGGAAATTGAACGAGAAAGACATAAGGCGCTTGAGGACATGAAGAGTGAAATCAGTACGCTGGCACTTCTTGCTGCGGCAAAGATTATCGAAGAAGATATCAAGGCCGGAGACAAGCAAGAAGCGATTGTGGATAAGATTATTGAAGAGGCAGGTAAAACAGGATGGCAGAATTAACCATTGACATGACCTATGGAAATGCCTTATTTCAGGCAGCAAAGGACGTGGATAAAGTAGCGTTGATTTTAGAAGAGGGAAAACAAGTTCTTGATGTACTTCGCCAAGAAGAGGATTTCCGTGTCTTCTTTAATGCTCCGACGATTTCTGCCGGAGACAAGAAGGCTGTGCTCAAAACTGTTTTTCAGGGAAAAATATGTGAGGAACTGCTCAATCTACTTTACATTTTGGTAGATAAGGGCAGAAGTCCCCATTATGAAAAAATTTATAAGGCCTATCGTAAGATTGTCAACCAAGCGGAGGGATTTTCCTGTGGGCATGTATATTCTGCGGCACCGCTGAATACTACCCAAATTGAAACCTTGGAAGCCCAAACCGGGAAACTGATGGGCAAGACGGTAAGGTTAAAGAATGAAACAGACGCCTCCCTAATTGGAGGGGTCAAGGTATTAATAGACGGAAAGATTTTTGATGCATCAATAAGGAAGCGTCTTGAAGATCTGGAAAAGACGATGAAATAGAAGGGAGGCGAGCAGTAAGATGAGTTTGAGACCGGAAGAGATTAGTGCTGTGATCAAAGAGCAAATTAAACAGTACAAAAACAAATTAGATATCTCGGATTTTGGAACCATTATACAAGTTGGCGATGGAATTGCCAGAGTCTATGGCTTGGAACACTGTATGGCCGGCGAGCTGCTGGAGTTCCCGGGCGACATCTACGGAATGGCACTGAACCTTGAAGAGGACAACGTGGGTTGCGTAATACTTGGCTCGGATAAAGAGATTAAAGAGGGGGACATTGTAAAGCCTACCGGTAAGGTAGTAGAGGTCCCGGTAGGAAAGGAACTAATCGGAAGGGTAGTCAATGCCCTTGGACAGCCTATAGACGGCAAAGGGGAAATCAAAACGGGCAAGGCAAGACCTATAGAGTGTGCTGCACCCGGAGTGCTGCAAAGACAGTCGGTAAAGCAGCCCCTACAGACAGGAATTAAGGCTATTGATGCAATGATTCCCATTGGAAAGGGACAGCGAGAATTAATTATCGGGGACAGACAGACAGGAAAGACTGCCATTGCCATTGACACCATATTAAACCAAAGAGATGAAGATGTGATTTGTATTTACGTTGCCATCGGCCAGAAAAAATCCACGGTGGCCCAGCTAGTACAAACCCTTGAAAATAAAGATGCAATGAAGAATACCATTGTGGTTTCCGCAACGGCTTCTGATGTTGCACCGCTACATTACATTGCCCCTTATGCAGGCTGTGCCATGGCGGAAGAATTTATGTATGAAGGAAAGGACGTATTGATTATTTACGATGACCTTTCTAAGCATGCAGTGGCTTATCGTGCCATGTCTTTGTTGCTACGAAGACCACCGGGCAGAGAAGCTTATCCGGGAGACGTATTCTATCTACACAGTAGATTGCTTGAACGTGCAGCGAAGCTGTCAGACGAGCTTGGTGGCGGATCCATTACGGCACTTCCGATTATCGAAACACAGGCAGGGGACGTTTCTGCGTACATTCCTACCAATGTAATTTCCATTACCGATGGACAGATCTTCTTGGAAACTGAACTGTTCTTCCAGGGACAAAGACCCGCAATTAACGCCGGAATTTCTGTATCCCGTGTAGGGGGAAGTGCACAGATAAAGGCCATGAAGCAGGTATCCAGCAAGGTTAAGCTAGAGCTTGCCCAGTATCGAGAACTGGCTAGTTTCGCTCAGTTTGGTTCGGATATTGATGCAGATACCAAGACTAGACTAGATCATGGTTTGGTTTTGATGGAAGTGATTAAACAAGGACAGTATTCTCCTATGGCAGTTGAGCATCAGGTAATGATGATTTATGCAGCCAGCCACAGATATTTGAAGGATATTGAAGTAGAAAACATTAAAGACTTTGAACGAGATTTCTTGGAATTTATGGACACCCATTATCCACATGTGGGCAGAGAAATTAAGGAAACAGGAAAACTTGAACCGGGAATCGAAGAGGATTTGAAGTATGCCATTGAGGAATTCAAAAAGACCATCAGTGAGGACTTCACCCTTTCCAGTGCGCTGGTAATGAACCCGGACAATATTGATGCATAAATAATTATAGAAAAGGAGGTGATACTATGGCATCAAGTGATATGCAAGATGTAAAGCGAAGAATCAAAAGTGTAAACAGTATGGAGCATATTACCAACGCGATGAAGCTGGTATCAGCGGCAAAGCTACGAAAGGCCAAGTCCACCTTTGAGAAATCCAACAAGTATTTACACTATATTACACACTCCATCGCGGAAATTTTTAATAATGCCAGCGATGTTCCGAAGAAATATTTGGCAGGGAACAGGGAAATTAAGACCACTTGCTATATTATTATCACCAGTAATAGGGGGCTTTGCGGAAGTTTCAACGGAAATGTGATAAAGGAGGCCGAAGCAGAAATGATCAGCGATCCGGAAGCACCGTTGATTGTTGCCATCGGCACCAAGGGCAGGGACTATTTTGGTAAACGGGGCTATGAAATTTACAGTGAAATGGATGCGCCACCGGAAACCATCTCGTTCCTGGAGGCGAAGGAACTAAGCAAACCTATCCTGGAAATGTATAATCGGGGGGAAATCGATGAGGTGGTGCTCATTTACACTTCTTATGTGAGTACCTTAGAGCAGCAGGTGAAGAATCTGACCTTGCTCCCATTTACCGTAGAGGCAGACCCGGAAATCATTAAACATGAACGACCGGTAGAATATGAACCTTCGGTGGAAGAGGTGTTTAACTATTTGGTACCCAAATATGTAGAAATAATCCTCTATGGGGCAATTGTAGAATCGGCAACTTGTGAACATGCAGCCAGAAGAATGGCCATGGAAAGTGCAACCGATAACGCAAGGGACATGATGGAAAACTTATCCCTATACTATAACCGGGCAAGACAGTCGGCAATTACCGATGAAATCATTGAAATTGTAGCCGGTTCGGAAGCACAAAAATAGGAGAAGAATATGAATAAAGGAATAATACATCAGATTATAGGACCTGTAATCGATATAAAATTTGATCCGGAAGAAATGCCTAGGTTGCTTAACGCCATTGAAATCATGATTGGTGAAAAGCGAATTGTGGCAGAGGTGGCACAGCATGTCGGTGACGATGTGGTTAGATGTGTAGCCCTTTCTTCTACGGATGGACTTACCCGTGGAATGGAAGCAAACGATACGGGGCGTCCCATTGAGGTTCCGGTGGGTAAGGAAGTGTTGGGCAGATTGTTCAACGTAATCGGAGAAACCATAGATGAAAAAGGTCAGCTGGATACAGGGAAGAAAGCTTCAATTCATAGAAGTGCACCTTCCTTTGAAGAGCAGGATACTTCATCACAAATCTTTGAAACGGGAATCAAGGTTATTGACCTGATTGCACCCTATACACGAGGCGGAAAAGTTGGTCTTTTTGGTGGTGCGGGCGTAGGAAAAACCGTATTGATCCAGGAGCTGATCAGTAATATTGCAAAAGAACACGGCGGAATTTCTGTATTTGCAGGAGTTGGAGAGCGTACCAGAGAAGGCAATGACCTTTATTACGAAATGATTGAATCTGGTGTAATTGAAAAAACCGCAATGGTCTTTGGGCAGATGAATGAGCCACCGGGAGCCAGAATGAGAGTAGCCCTTACTGGACTAACCATGGCGGAGTATTTCAGAGATGAAGAAGGTCAGGACGTACTGTTATTTATTGACAATATCTTTAGATTTACACAGGCAGGTTCTGAGGTATCCGCCTTGCTTGGACGAGTACCATCGGCAGTAGGCTACCAGCCAACGTTGGCGACAGAAATGGGTGCCCTTCAAGAGCGAATCACCTCAACCAAGAAGGGTTCGGTTACTTCGGTACAAGCCATTTATGTACCGGCAGATGACCTTACCGACCCGGCACCGGCAACAACCTTTGCCCATCTAGATGCGACAACCGTATTGAGCAGAGCCATTACAGAGCTGGGAATTTATCCTGCGGTAGACCCGTTGGATTCCACCTCTAGAATTATGGATCCGCTGATTATTGGAGAAGAGCATTACAATACAGCAAGAGGGGTACAAGAGGTTCTTCAAAAATATAAGGATCTCCAAGATATTATTGCCATCCTAGGAATGGATGAACTATCCGATACCGATAAGCTTGTCGTAAATCGAGCAAGAAAAATCCAGAGATTTATGTCTCAACCATTTAGTGTAGCAGAGCAGTTTACCGGAACACCGGGCAAGTACCTCCCACTGAAGGAAACCGTTCGCGGCTTCAAAGAAATTTTGGAAGGTAAGCATGACCAGATACCGGAGAACCTATTCCTCATGGTTGGTGGAATTGACGAAGTTGTAGAAAAGGAACGAGCAAATGGCTAATACAATAAAACTGGAGGTTATTACACCTTCGAAAATGTTTTATGAAGGTGACTGTGAATTGGTTATTGCCAGAACATTGTTTGGCGATGAGGGATTTATGGCGGGCCATTCTTGGGCGTGCAAGCTTTTGGATGTAGATGAGCTTTGGCTCAAAGAAGCCGGCGCTAAGGACTTTAAGGTAGCGGCGGTTGCCGGAGGCTTTATTGATGTGAAGGATAGCATTATTCTTTATACTGACGCGGCGGAGTGGAGAGAAGAAATAGACAAGAAGCGAGCAGAAGAGGCAAAGGCCGATGCGGAGGAGTGGCTCAGCAAGGATGAAAAGCACGATCCAAATGAAATTGCGAGAGCACAAATTGCACTTTCTAAGTCCATTGCCAGACTTCATGTTGCAAACGGAGGCAGGAGAAGCAAACGATGAGTAGAGTAGCATTGATTGGTATTATTGTGGGAAATGAAGACTCGGTGGAGAAGCTAAACGCCTTACTCCATGAATATGGAAAATATATTATTGGGCGAATGGGGGTACCCCACGGGGAAAAAGGAATTTCTATTATCAGTGTAGCCATAGATGCACCGGGAGATATTATCAGCGCCCTATCAGGAAAACTAGGTGCGTTGCCGGGAGTCAGCACCAAAACGATTTATCCAAAGGCATAAATTTGTGTTGAACCAGCCGAAACAAAAGCAAAGTGAAGGCGGAATCCCGTGAAATGAAAAGTGAAAATTCGGTGAATTTGACGAGCGTGAGTTTACGCTCGTTTTTTCTTGATTTTCTTGTATACCAGTGATATCATTAAGGTTAAAATTATTTACAATAAAATTGTGTAAAAGAAGCGTTGAATTTCAAAAAAATCAAGTTCACCGCTAGCAGAAATGGAGTCAATATGAGCAAAGAAGTAAGAAATGAGCAAGGCATCAGAAACTTCAAACGAGTTCTTGTTGCCAATAGAGGGGAAATTGCAATTAGAATTTTCAGAGCCTGCAAGGAACTGGGGATTAGAACTGTAGCGATTTACTCAGAGGAAGATAAAAATACATTGTTTAGAACCAAGGCGGATGAGTCCTACCTAATTGGTAAGGGGAAGGCACCGGTGGAAGCGTATCTTGGAATTCAAGAAATTATTGAGCTAGCCAAGGCTAAGGGCGTTGATGCAATCCACCCTGGATATGGATTCTTATCTGAAAACGTAGAGTTTTCAAAGGCTTGTGAAGAAGCCGGTATTGTATTTATCGGACCGGATCACAATATGATGGATCAGCTAGGAGACAAGATTAAGTCAAAGCTTACTGCTAGAAAAGCAGAAGTTCCGATTATCCCTGGTGTAGAGCAGGCGATTTTGGATGAAAACGAAGCCCTTGAATTTGCAGAAAGCTGTGGATATCCGGTAATGCTAAAGGCAGCAGCCGGCGGCGGCGGACGAGGCATGAGAATTGTCAGAAGTGCAGCAGAGATGCCTGACGAATTCCGTTCTGCAAGAAGTGAAGCCAAAAAGGCTTTCGGAATCGACGATATTTTTATTGAAAAATATCTTGAACGACCAAAGCACATTGAGGTACAGGTGTTAGGAGATAACTATGGAAACCTAGTGCATCTTTTTGAGCGAGATTGCTCTATCCAAAGAAGACACCAGAAGGTTATCGAATTTACACCAGCACTTTGCTTAACAGAGGAACAAAGAGCAGCGATTTATGCCGATGCCCTAAAGATCGCACAGGCGGTAAACTATAGAAATGCGGGAACGGTAGAGTTCCTTGTAGACAAAGATGGAAAGCACTATTTCATTGAAATGAACCCTAGAATTCAGGTAGAACATACAATTTCTGAAATTGTTACAGGAATTGACATTGTTCAATCTCAGATTTTAATTGCACAGGGTTACCGATTGGATTCAGACAAGGTAAACATTAAGAGCCAAGAGGAAGTGCAAACTAGAGGCTATGCAATTCAGTGCAGAGTAACTTCAGAAGATCCGACCAACAACTTTGCACCAGATACCGGTGTAATTGACGTATATCGTTCTGCTTCCGGATTTGGAATCAGATTGGACGGTGGAAACGGATTTACCGGTTCGGTAATTACCCCTTACTACGACAGCTTGCTGGTAAAGGTATCTGCTTTTGCAAGAACCTTCGAAGATGCAACAGCTAAGGCAGTAAGAGCCTTAAATGAAATGAAGGTAAAGGGCGTAAAAACCAATACACCATTCATCCTAAACGTACTAAACCATGAAACCTTTAGAGCAGGAAACTGTGATACCGGATTTATTGCAGACTATCCGGAATTATTTGATATTAGAGCCAGCCAGGATAAGGAGCTGAAGGTATTAAACTTCCTAGGCAATAAGTTTGTCAACGAAACCAGAGGAGAAAAGGCAGACTTTGACGTTCCGGTATTCCCGAAAATCCCGGCAAAAGAAATTCAGTCATTATCCGGAACAAAGCAGATTTTGGATCAAAAAGGACCGGAAGAATTGGCAAACTGGATTCGAGATCAGAAGCGATTGATGTTTACGGATACGACCATGAGAGATGCCCAGCAATCGTTGATGGCAACCAGAGTGAGAACGGTAGATATGGAAAAAATCGCACCGGCAACAGCACTTTATGGAAAAGACTTGTTCTCCGTAGAAATGTGGGGAGGAGCAACCTTTGATACTTCTTACCGATTCTTGAAGGAATCTCCGTGGGAAAGACTAGACTCCTTGCGTGCAAAGATGCCAAACGTATTATTCCAGATGCTTATCAGAGGCGCAAATGCGGTGGGATATAAGAACTACCCGGACAATGTGGTAAGACGATTCATCAAGGAATCTGCAGCAAGCGGCATTGACGTTTTCCGTGTATTTGACTCACTAAACTGGCTAGAAGGAATGGAAGTTTCCATTGATGAAGTACTGAACCAAGGAAAGGTTGCGGAAGGTTGTATTTGTTACACCGGCGATATCTTGGACAGCAGCAGAGATAAATATAACTTGAATTATTATGTGAAAATGGCGAAAGAGCTAGAAAAGAGAGGCTGTCATATCCTAGGAATTAAGGATATGTCCGGACTATTAAAGCCAATGGCAGCCAAAAAGCTAATTGAAACCTTGAAGCAGGAAATTTCTATGCCAATTCACCTACATACGCATGACACAACCGGTAATGGTGTTGCAACAGTGCTAATGGCAGCACAAGCAGGAGTGGACATTGTGGATACGGCCATCAACAGCATGTCCGGCTTGACTTCACAGCCGGCAATGAACTCCATCGTAGCAGCATTGCAGCATACCAGCAGAGATTCCGGAATTCACCTTGATGGTGTACAAAAGCTTTCAAACTACTGGGCATCCGTAAGACCGGTATACGAAGCATTTGAATCGGATCTTTTGGCAGCATCAGCGGAAATTTATAAATATGAAATTCCGGGGGGACAGTATTCCAACCTGAAGAGCCAGGTTGAAAGCTTTGGACTGGGATATAAGCTAGAAGAAGTAAAAGAAATGTACATGGATGTAAACCAAATGCTAGGAGATATTGTAAAGGTTACACCGTCTTCAAAGGCAGTAGGCGATATGGCAATCTTTATGGTACAAAACGGATTGACGCCAGAAAACATCTATGAAAAGGCAGCAGGAATTGACTTCCCGGATTCTATTGTTTCTTACTTTGAAGGAATGATGGGACAGCCGGAGGGCGGTTTCCCGGAAGCATTACAAAAGTTGGTGCTTAAGGACAAGCAGGCGATCACTTGCAGACCGGGAGAATTGCTTCCGGAAGAAGACTTTGATCAGGTGAAAGAATTTATCCGTAAGGAATACGGCCTAGAGGGAACTGAGCGAGAAGCATTGAGCTATGTTCTTTATCCGAAAGTATTTGAAGATTTCTTGAAGGGCAGAAAAGCGGAAGGTGACTTTAGCCTAATGGGCTCAGACATTTTCTTCCATGGACTAACTGAAGGCGAAACTTGCGAAGTCAAGATCGCAGAAGGACAGGTTCTTGTGGTTAAGCTGATTGAAGTGAAGAGCCCGGATAGCGAAGGCTTCAGAGAAGTGGTATTTGAAGTCAACGGAAACAGAAGAAGTACAAAGATAAAAGACCGTAGCGTAGGCAGAATGGGCAGCACTTCTTCGGGAACCATCTATGCAGATCCGGATAATCCGATGGAAATCGGTGCAAATATCCCGGGAAGCATCCTAAAGGTATTGGTGAACGAAGGGGACACTGTAGAAGAAAAGCAACCGATTGCAGTAATTGAAGCCATGAAGATGGAAACCAATATCATTGCACCGGTTAAGGGCATTGTGGAAAAAATCAACGTAAAAGACGGACAGCAAGTGAAGTCCGGTGAATTGGTTGCACTACTGAAATAGCTCCACACAAGATTGATAGAAAAAGAAAATAAATAGAGCGAAAAACTCCCCGGAACATGAGAAAATCCGGGGAGTTTTTATTGAGTAACAATATGTTAAGGTTTTAAAGGCAAATATTAATCGGTGTAGTTTCCACGTTCATTGTAGCTTGTGTGCAGTAGCTTATGTGCTTGGCTACCGCCGGCCATGCCAAGATATTCCTTGTAAAGCCGTCTTACTGCAGGATTGTTGTGGGATTTTCTGATGTACTGCTGTCGGTCTTCTTTGTAGAGGGCCTTGGCACGTTCTTCACGAATATCACACCAGTTTCTCACATCTGCAAGCTGCAATGGTTGTCCGCCGCCGTTGATACAGCCGCCGGGACAAGCCATGATTTCCACAAAGTGGAACTCTTCTTCACCGCTTCTGATTTTTTCCATTAGCTTTCGTGCATTACCTAGACCATGTGCACAGGCTGCCTTTACATTCAGGTCGCCGATTTTGATGGTTGCAGTTTTGATGCCCTCAAGACCACGGATTTCATCATATTCAATATTGTCTGCACTGTTGCCGGTAAGAATATCGGAAACAGTTCGTAGTGCAGCTTCCATTACTCCGCCGGTAGTACCAAAGATTACGCCCGCTCCGGTGGCATTGCCAAATGGATTGTCAAAATCACTGTCGCCCAAGTGGGAGAAGTCGATACCCACATCGTAGATCATCTTTGCTAGTTCTCTGGTGGTCAATACCACATCCACGTCCGCTAAGCCATCGATTTTCATTTCCGGTCTTGCCGCTTCAAATTTCTTGGCGGTACAAGGCAT
This sequence comes from Anaerovoracaceae bacterium, assembly GCA_036638575.1. Taxonomy (GTDB): domain Bacteria; phylum Bacillota; class Clostridia; order Peptostreptococcales; family Anaerovoracaceae; genus JAXGRD01. The sequence continues at coordinate 11,507 of JAVWKI010000010.1, forward strand.
AACCGAAACCACAAAGATATCCTTTGGATCGATGCCTTCCTTTTCTGCATAGTAGGATTTCAAAATCGCACCAAACATTTGATGTGGTGATTTGCAGGTGGATAAATGACCAAGCATGTCTGGGAAGTTGTGTTCGCAGAACTTAATCCATCCCGGAGAGCAAGAAGTGATAAGCGGAAGCGTTCCGCCACCTCTGATTCGGTCAATTAATTCAGCACCCTCTTCCATAATGGTCAAATCTGCGCCGGTATCGGTATCAAATACCTTGTCAAAACCAAGCATTCTCAGTGCAGTTGCCATCTTGCCGGTAACGGCAGTACCGATTGGCATTTCAAACTCTTCTCCCAAGGCTGCTCTTACAGCAGGTGCAGTTTGCACCACTACATGCTTGCTTGGATCGTGAAGTGCATTCCAAACCGGATCGATATCGCTTTTTTCGTGTAGTGCGCCAACAGGACATACGTTGATGCATTGGCCGCAGTTTACACATGGGGTTTCGTCAAGATGCTTATCAAAGGCTGCACCAACAACGGTGTCAAAGCCTCTATTCATCGTATCAATAACGCCTACGGTCTGGATGTTCTTACAAGCGCTGATGCATCTTCTGCACAGAATACACTTGTTTGGATCTCGCACAATGGAAATCCCAATATCCAAAGGCTTCTTTTCTTGTTCACCTTCAAATCTTACCGTATCAACAGAAAGCTTGTTGGCTAGAGACTGTAATTCACAGTCCATCCAGCTTCGCGTACAGGTTTGACAGCTGGCATTGTGGTTGGAAAGAATCAGCTCTAGATTTACCTTTCTTGCTTCCATTACTCTTGGCGTATGGGTAAGCACAACCATGCCTTCACTAACCGGATGTACGCAGGAAGCCTGTAAGGCCGCCTTGCCGTTTACTTCTACAATGCACATACGGCAGCAACCTAGCTCGCTGACATCTTTTAAGAAGCATAGCGTAGGGATTTGGATATTTACTTCTTTGGCCGCTTCAAGTATCGTATAGTTCTCGGGCACGTAAAGCTGAATGCCATCGATTGTAATATTCACCTTATTCATCGTGTCTACGCTCCTTTCTTAAGCATTGTTAAGTACTGACTTGAATGGACACTTGGTGACACAGACGCCGCACTTAACGCATTTATCTTGATCAATAACGTATGGAGTTTCCTTGTTTCCGCTGATACAGCTGGTCGGACAATTCTTGGCACAGATGCCGCACTTCTTACAAGTTTCCGGATCGATCTTGTAAACCACCATGGACTTACATACGCCGGCAGGACATTTCTTGTCCACTACGTGAGACATGTATTCATCTCGGAAATATCGCATGGTAGAAAGCACAGGGTTTGGTGCCGTTTGGCCAAGTCCGCAAAGGGCAGAAGCCTTAATGTTTCTGGCAAGTACCTCTAGCTTCTCTAAATCTCCAATACTGCCTTTACCTTCAGTAATCCTTGTGACGATTTCTAACATTCTCTTGGTTCCGATTCTGCAAGGAGGACATTTTCCGCAAGATTCATCTACGGTAAATTCCAAGAAGAATTTTGCAAGGTCAACCATACAGGTATCCTCGTCCATAACAATCAAGCCGCCGGAGCCCATCATGGAGCCGAGGGCAAGCAGGTTGTCGTAGTCAATTTCTGTATCCAAATGGGAGGCAGGGATACAGCCGCCGGAAGGACCTCCGGTTTGTGCTGCCTTAAAGGATTTTCCGTTAGGAATTCCTCCACCGATATCATAAATGATCTGTCGTAGCGTAGTACCCATAGGGACTTCCACAAGACCGGTATTGTTAATCTTACCACCTACTGCAAATACCTTGGTTCCCTTGGATTTTTCTGTACCAATTTTACTGAACCAGTCGGCACCCTTGAGAAGGATAACCGGAATGTTTGCATAGGTTTCTACGTTGTTTAAAATGGTTGGCTGACCAAATAACCCTTTCACTGCAGGGAATGGTGGTCTTGGTCTTGGCTCGCCTCGTTTACCCTCTACAGAAGTCATGAGGGCGGTTTCTTCTCCGCAAACAAAGGCGCCTGCACCTAGACGGATTTCTAGGTTAAACTTAAAGCCCTTATCTAGGATGTTGTTGCCAAGAAGACCATATTCTTTGGCCTGCTCAATGGCAATAGATAGTCGCTGAACGGCAATTGGATATTCTGCACGGACATAAACATAGCCCTGATCTGCACCGATAGCATAGCCGGCGATGATCATCGCCTCAATAAGTGAGTGTGGGTCACCTTCAAGAACGGAACGATCCATAAAGGCGCCTGGGTCTCCTTCGTCGGCGTTGCAGCAAACATACTTTTGTGCAACCTGCTGGCTAGCTGCAAAGGCCCATTTTACCCCGGTAGGGAAGCCGCCGCCGCCTCGTCCTCTTAGCTGTGAATCCTTGATTACGTCCACAACATCCTCCGGATCCATAGATTCTAGTGCTGTTGCCAAAGCCTTATAGCCATCCTTGGCAATGTACTCATCGATGTTTTCCGGATTGATTGCACCGCAGTTTCGTAGGGCAATTCGCATTTGCTTATTGAAGAAATCTACACTTTCCAGTGCATTGGTAATCTGTCCATCGTCCATTACCTCTCCGGCAATTAGTCGAGAAACCAGCTTTCCGTTTTGGATATGACTGGTGAAAATTTCTTCTGCATCTTCAGGCTGAACCTGTGTATACATAATGTGGTCAGGATAAACCATGATAATCGGACCTTCTGCACATAGGCCGAAGCAACCGGTTTTTACCACTTTAATTTCATCTTCTAGTTGATGTTCTCCGATTAGGCGCTCTAGGGAAGCGATAATTTCCATGGACTTTGAAGAGGTACAGCCTGTACCACCGCAAACCAATAGGTGCATTCTTCCGCCTTCCATCGTTGGCACAGCATCAGGATTTTGGCGAATCATAAGATTGGCCTGCATCGTTTGTCTGAGATCATTCATCTCGCTTATGGTTTTAATCATTTATGCCACCGCCTTCTATAAGTTTTCATATTCGTCAAGGATACCGTCAACTTCATCTGCTGTAAGCTTTCCGTAAACCTTTTCATTGATGGTAACTACAGGTGCAAGTCCGCAAGCACCGATACATCTGCAAGCATCCAGGGAAAACTTTCCGTCTTCGCTGCACTCGCCTACGTCTATAGATAATCTTGTTCTAAATTTATCTAAAATTTCTCCGGACCCCTTAACATAGCAAGCGGTACCCATACATACATTGATTTTGTATTTGCCCTTTGGGTAGATGGAAAATTGTGTGTAGAAGCTGACTACACCGTATACTTCAGCCAGCGGAATTTCAAGCTGTGTTGAAATCTCAAGCTGGACTTCTAGAGGAAGATAACCGTATACTTCCTGAGCTTCGTGAAGAACCGGAATTAGCGCTCCGCGTGTATCTTTGTACTTGGCAATGATTTTGTTCAGCTTTTCAGCATTTTCGGTTGCCTGTGCACATCCGGCGCAATTCTGTGTCATAAGAGACTCTCCTTTCAAGTAAGTAATAACTACTGATACTGTTGTTAGTTGAAATGTTAACATAATACGCAATTTTCTGTCAATGAAAACCGCGGCAGAATCAGCCGAATTAAAAAATACAACAAGAAAGTAAAAAAACCTTAGGGGAAAGGGGCACTTTATCCCACTAAATCGTACTATCTTGTTGTACTAAAAATATAGATTAAAACTAGAGAGTTATTCTACCTTTGGCAAAGATCACCGCTGAACCACCTACTTGAATTTGCGGCTTTTCGTCCACTAGGCGAAGGTAGGTGTGAATTTTAGACGGTCTGCCCATGGCTTCCCCTTGGAGGAAGGTTGACTCTTGTTCAGGCCATAACAAGCCGTATTGGTAGAGATACTGGGTGAGCGCACTATTGGCAGTACCCGTAGCCGCCTCCTCATCGATGCCATATAATGGAGCAAAATTTCTGCAGTGGGCCGTAATCTCCCGGCTTTCTCGATCTAAGGTGAAGGCATGGACACCGGTTACCTTGTGTTCCGCAGAAAACTTAGCCAGTGCAGAATAATCCGGATTAATGGCTGCAAGGATTTCTCGGCTTGGCACCGGTAGAAGAATATCCGGAAGTCCGGTACTGATCACTAGGGGAAGGAGGCGGGTATAGCTTTGGCAGCTTTCCATGAGAATCACATCCTGATAAGCAATACCCATTAGGCCATACAAGTGGTCGAGGGTTTCCTTATCCTTGATGGTCGCAAGCTGCCTTGGTGCTGCGGTTTCCATCATGATAAACCTTCCCTGGCTTTTTACCAGCAAATCTCCTGATCCGGTACGTGCCAGATAATCACTGTCTTTGGGAATTCGTGATTCCTCTAGCAGGACCAGAAAAGCGGCAATGGTTCCATGACCGCAAAGGGAAACCTCGGCAGTAGGGGTGAAATAGCGAAGATGAACGGACTTATCCTCTAGCAAACGAACAAAAACGGTCTCCGAATAGCGTAGCTCTGCAGCAATTTTTTGCATTTGCTCAGGGCTGAGGGGGTCTTCTGTCAGCACTACTCCGGCAGGATTACCACCAAAAACTTCTTCGGCAAAGGCGTGAACAATATAAAATCTCATAGGAACAACCTCCCAACTTGAAAAATAATACAAGAAACAACCCAGGCAACACCGGTTTGAAACAGCACCACCGAAAGGGCATACCTCCACCCGCCCATTTCTCTTTTTACTGTGGCTAGGGTTGCCACGCAAGGCATGTAGAGCAGACAAAAGATAATGAAGGCATAGGCGGAAAGTGGGGTGAAAATTTCTGAAAGCATCAGCCCCAGGCTTCCTTGGGTAGAGCCTCCTGCCAGTACTGCCATGGTGCTGACCACTGCTTCCTTGGCGGAAAGCCCGGTGAGCAGGGCAGTAGATGCACGCCAATCAGAAAAGCCCAGCGGCTCAAAGATTGGTGCAATAAATTTCCCGATTCCAGCCAAAATACTATCATTGGCTCCAGAGGTCATATTCAGCCCCCAATCAAAATTCTGCAAGAACCAAATAACAATGGTAGCCACAAAGACAACGGTAAAGGCCTTCTTGATGAAGCCCTTGGCGTTTTCCCACATTTTTAACCCAACACTTTTGATGGCAGGCACGCGGTAGGTGGGCATGATCATCAAAAAGGGAACCGGATCGCCCTTATAAATGGTGTGTTTAAAAATCAAAGCACAGATAAAGGAAACCACAATACCGGTCAAATAGATGGCGGACATGACCAAGGCCCGATGCTCGGTGAAAAAAACCGAGGTAAACATGGCATAAAGAGGTAGCTTGGCACTGCAAGACATAAAGGGAATCAGGGTAATAGTCAGGAACCGATCCCGCTTACTTGGCAGGGTTCTGGTAGCCATAATGGCAGGAACCGAGCAACCAAATCCGATGAGCATTGGAACGATGCTTCTTCCGGAAAGTCCGATTTTTCTCAGCAGCTTATCCATAACAAAGGCCACGCGGGGCATGTACCCGCTGTCTTCCAAAATGGAAAGAAAAAAGAACAGTACGGCAATTCTGGGAACGAAGGAAAGGACGCTGCCCACTCCTGCACAGACTCCATCAATGATCAGGGAATAAAGCACCGGACTGATGCCCAAGGTTTTTAGCCCTTCACCCAGGGCGGCAACCAAGTGATCAATACCAAACTCAAGCCCTTGGCATAGCCATTCTCCCACAGAGCTAAAGGTAAAATAAAAAACCAAAATCATAATCAAGATGAAAATCGGTATGGCAAAAATTCGGTGGGTAAGGAGGCGATCGATTTTCAAGCTGCGATCTCGCTCCTTGGTGCTAAGGGTAGGGCGAGAAACAACCTGACTACTGAGGGCGCCGATAAATTCATAGCGCATATCCGCCATGGCAGACTCTCGATCTGTTCCAAGATGATACTCCATATCCTCTACAATGTGACCAATAATATCAACCTCTGCAGGAGGAAGCTTGAGGGCATCCACCAAAGGCTGATCCCCCTCCACCAATTTGGTACAACAAAAGCGCAAAGGCAAATTGGCATCCTCTGCAAAATCCTCCACAAGATGTGCACAGGTATGAATCGCCGTGTGCACAGGGCCGGTGCAAAAATCGATTTTTTTCGGTACCGTCTTATGCTTGGCCGCTTCAATGGCATAGTGAATTAGCTCGTGAATGCCCTGATTCTTGCTGGCAGCAATAGGAATGGTGGGCACGGTAAGGAGCTGAGATAATTTTTGCAAATCAAAATCGATATTGTTATTCCGTACCTCGTCCATCATGTTGAGGGCAATGACCATGGGAATTTCCAATTCCATCAACTGAAGGGTGAGGTAAAGGCTTCGCTCAAAGCTAGTCGCATCAATAACATTAATCAATACATCAGGTTTGCCGTTGATTAAAATGTCTCGGGTGGTAATATCTTCTATACTATAGGCGGATAAGGAATATAATCCGGGAAGCTCAATTACACTAACTCCCTTGTGATCCCGCACCGGACCTTCCTTGGTAATGCGGTCGCCGGTAGAAAATTTTCCTCGATGGGTAGAACCGCCGGTCATTTGATTAAATAATGTAGTCAAACCGCTCCCGGGATTGCCGATGAGGGCGATAGACAAACTGCTCATGAAGAGACCTCCTCTATTTGAATGTTTTTTGCTTCTGTTTTTCTTAGGGTGAGTTCAAAGCCGCGCAAAGAAATCTCTATGGGATCGCCAAGAGGCGCAACTTTTCGCACAGAGACAATGGTCTGTGGGGTTAACCCCAAATCCAAAAATCGCCGCCGGGTAGCGCCCCTTCCATGGACTGCCACAATTTTTCCTGAACCTCCCGGTTGCAACTCATCTAAAGTCATGATAAAATCCTTTCATTGGTTAGTTGTGACTAACAATACTATCGTATTGAGTTAGTCTAGTCTAATATTATATCGTAAACGGTTCAAAAAAGAAAGATGACCATAAAAAAACATTTCCCATGAAATAAATAGGAATAAAATGTTTAATCAAGGGAAATTGTAAGTATAAATATACTCGGGGGAAGAGAAGGTTAAACGGAGGGAAAAGAAATGAAAAAGAAATTTAACGTAACAGGAATGGGCTGTGCCGCTTGCTCGGCAGCAGTAGAAAAAAGTGTGGGCGCAATTCCTGCAGTGGACACCGTAGAGGTGAATTTACTGGCCAATTCCATGGTTGTAAAATATGATGCCAAAAAATTAAGCGCAGAAGAAATTATTTCTGCGGTAAAGGATGCAGGATTTTCGGCAGCAGAGGATGAAGGGAAATCCGCTGCCGGAGCAGAAGATGACCCGGGCGGGTCTCCGGCAGTGCAAATGCGGAGGCGCTTTATTGTTTCTCTTGTCTTTGTCTTGCCGCTGATGTATTTGGCCATGAGCCATAGGGCGGGATACCTTGTCCAAGGAGTAGTGCTGCTTCCTATTTTGCTGATCAACTATAAGTACTTTACGGTAGGCTTTAAGCGCCTGTTTAAGGGTTCGCCCAATATGGATACCTTAATTGCCATTGGTTCCATTGCGTCGGTATTTCATCTTTACTTTGAATCAGCAGGGATGATCTTGACCTTGGTTACCCTTGGAAAATGGCTAGAAGAACGCTCAAAGGGGAAAACCGGTGCTGCCATCTCCAAGCTAATGGAGCTAGCACCAAAAGAAGCCCGCGTGGTGCGAGACGGAGTAGAACAAATGGTTCCTTTAGAAGCAGTACAGCAGGGGGACTTGCTGGTGGTAAAACCGGGGGAACGAATTCCGGTAGATGGAACCTTGATAGAGGGAGAAACCGTAGTGGACGAATCGGCCCTTACCGGAGAAAGTATGCCGGTAGATAAGGCTGTAGGCGATTCACTTTTCTCTGCAACAGTAAACCAATCGGGATTAATTAAGCTTCGTGCAGCTGCGGTAGGGGAAGAGACTACCTTGGCACAAATTATAAGGCTTGTAGAAGAGGCCTCAGCAGGGAAAGCACCAATGGCCAAGCTAGCAGATAAGGTTTCCGGAGTTTTCGTGCCCATTGTCATGGGACTTGCGGTGCTGTCTACGGTAATTTGGCTTATTGCCGGAGCAGATTTTTCAAGAGCAATTACCATCGGAATAGCGGTGCTGGTTGTCTCTTGCCCTTGTGCACTGGGGCTGGCCACGCCGGTAGCCATCATGGTAGGAACCGGAAGAGGCGCAGGAGAAGGGATGCTCTTTCGATCCGGTGCCGTAATTGAGGCGGCAGGAAAGATTGATACCGTGGTACTGGACAAAACCGGAACCATTACAGAAGGAAGGCCGACGGTAAGCGAAATTTTACCAAAAGACATGAAGGAAAACGACTTCCTTGCCTTAGTTGCTACCTTGGAGAGCGGTTCAGAGCATCCTTTGGGTAGAGCCATTGTGGAAGAGGCAAAGGCAAGAAACCTGCAGCTAGGCGTGCTTTCCGCATTTACTGCCATTGCAGGAAAAGGCCTAGAAGCGGTGGTGGACGGAGAAACCTACCTTGTAGGTAGCGGCCACTTCATTGGAAAGGAATGCCCGGAACACCGGGAGCTTATGGAGCGAGGCAGAAGCATTATGCACGTAGCCAAGGGAGGAAATTACCTGGGGAGCATCGGGCTAGTGGACGCACCAAAGAAAACCGCAAAGGAAGCCATCGAGCAGATGAAAAAACATCACTGCGAAGTGATTATGCTTACCGGAGACAACAAAATTACCGGTGCAGCAGTAGCAAAAGAACTGGGAATTCAACGAGTTATTGCAGAAGTTTTACCGGCAGAAAAAGATAAGGTAATTGAAAAACTCAGCAAAGAAAAAAGAACCGTTGCCATGGTCGGCGATGGGATCAACGATGCCCCGGCAATTACTAGGGCGGATGTAGGCATCGCCATTGGTGGAGGAACCGATATTGCCATAGAATCTGCGGACATCGTTTTGATGACCGGAGATCTGCGGGGTGTTTCTAAGGTCATTGCACTAAGTAAGGCGACCGTAAGAAATATCAAGCAAAACCT
>JAVWKI010000011.1:0-3355 GCA_036638575.1 Anaerovoracaceae bacterium
GTACAGGTGGGTTTATGCTAATGAACACGGGAGAAAAACCGGTATTCAGTAAAAACGGACTGTTAACCACCATTGCCTATGGTATAGACGGCAAGGTCAATTATGCCCTGGAGGGGTCAATTTTTGTTGCCGGAGCAGCCATTCAGTGGCTACGAGATGGCCTTGAGGTCATTGAAAATTCTGCCCAATCTGAAGCCTTAGCAACCTCTGTGTCAGATACTGGCGGTGTAGTCATGGTGCCGGCCTTCGTCGGCCTTGGGGCACCTTATTGGGACTCTTATGCAAGAGGAACTGTGCTGGGCATTACCCGTGGCACCACCAAGGCACATTTGGTCCGTGCAACCCTAGAGTCCCTAGCTTACCAAACCAAGGATTTGACCACCGCCATGCTAGAGGACACCGGTAGCGATTTAATTACCTTCAAGGTAGACGGCGGCGCAGCGGCCAACAACTTTTTAATGCAATTTCTTTCAGATATTTTGGACAAGGAGGTCATTCGCCCAACCTGCATAGAAACCACTTCCCTAGGGGCAGCTTATCTTGCTGGGCTGGCGGTAGGCTATTGGAAGGATAAGGAAGAGGTAAGGAATAACTGTCAAATTGATCGAAAATATCAACCTGCGATGACAAAAGAAACCAGAGAAAAATTATTGGCCCTATGGCATAAGGGCGTTAATTGTGCCCTTAATTGGGCCGAACAGGAGGAAGAAAAATGATTTATGCAAGCTATTTCACCGGAACGGAAACCACCAAAAAAATTGTTACCACCATCGCCCAAACCTTGGATCCAAATTATATTGATGACGACTTTTCTTCTCTCAACAGGAGACAAACGCCCCTAACCTATGCGCCCGGAGATGTGGTCATTTTTGGCGTACCGGTTATTGCTGGACGGGTTCCCAATTTATTGCTTAAATATTTAGATACCATTGAAGGCAATGGTGCCTTTGCCGTTCCTATCGTCCTTTACGGCAATAGAAATTTCGATGACAGTCTCATTGAGCTGCGAGACATTTTGGAAAAGGGCCAATTAAAAACCATTGCTGCCGGAGCCTTTGTGGGAGAGCATTCTTTCTCCAAAACCCTAGGAAAGGGCCGTCCGGATGCAGACGATATGGAAATTGCCCGGCTGTTTGGAAGAAGAATTGCAAAAATTCTTCAAGAGGGCAGCTACGGAAACACTCCGGTTCTAGTAGACGGAACCCCTTATCCTTATCGTGGCTATTACCAGCCAAGAGATCGAAAAGAAAACCCCATTGATATACGAAAGGTAAAACCTTTGACCAATGCCCAATGTGATGATTGCAAGCTTTGTGCTGAGATCTGTCCTCTAGGCTCTATCGACTTTGAGCAAGTAAGCAATATTAGCGGAATTTGCATGAAGTGCTGTGCCTGCGTGAAGCGATGTCCAAAAGGAGCAAAATATTACGACGACCCCGGCTACCTTTATCACCAGCAAGAATTAGAAGAAATCTATCAAAGAAGAGGGAACATCCACCTCTATTGGTAGGGATTAACTTAGCCATAAAAATACACGCCCGAAAAGGGCGTGTATTTTTTCGCGTATTTCTCACACAAATTTTTCTATTTCAGCACACATTTTTTAATCATTACGTTTCCAAATTTTCCGTCACAGGTTCCAACAAGGGTAATGGCATCCCCTTGAGAAAGCTCCATTACTTTTGCGATTTCTGCCTTGTCGTCAAAGTAACACTGGACAGAGGTGATAGAGTAAGGGTTATCTCCCTTAAAGGTAATATATACCGATTCTGCTAAATCCTTGCCGATGGTGTCTACGGTTCCGCTTAGCTCCATTTTTTTCTTTACATAAAGCTCATCGCCCTTGACCTCATTGGCTTCATACTCCGTTAGCAATGCTACTGGGTCAATGACCATAATTTCCTCTTCCTTGGCCTCTTCTTTTCCTTGTTCTGCGGTGACTGCCTTTGTTTCCTCTTTTGGTTTTTCACTGCTTCCACCGCCGCCAATGCTGCCCACAATTCCTATTGCAAGGATAACCATCAGAAGAATAAACCACCATCGCTTATAAACGGGTTTCTTCACTTTTGCTGTTCCGTTTTCCATTTTAAACCTCCTCAATAAAATATTCTCATCTTCTCTAGTTTATCCTAAATGGAGGTTTATTTGTTGTGTTGGTGGCACGATTTTAGACATCTAGCAGGGGAAGTCCGTTTTGTTCCAACATTTGATTGACCAAGACCACTTTGTTTATGCCATTGTTCATGGCGATCCCAATCCTTGCATCCCGTGGATTTTTCACATATAAAATGCCCACCTTGGCAATTTTTAATCCTCGATTGGCCTCATCAAAGGTCATTCCCGCGCCGATGCAAAGGGCGATGAGCTTATCTCTTCCGGGGTTTTTGGTCATTCCATTGGTAATATTGTAGACATAGTTCTTGTTGATATTGCTGTTTGCCACTACCTGAGAAAGCTTCAGTCCTTTTTTTGCCAAATACAAATTCAGGTACTCCGTGAATCCCCCAAGGGAAGCTTCCTTTCCTCCTTGGCGGAAAAAATCCTCTGCCGACTTACTTTTCCTCAAGATGTCCTCTAATTTTGAAGTCTTTTCTTCTTGCATATTCAACCTCATCTTTCTTTATTTTTTATTTATGGTATACTATTTTGGAATGAAAATCAACGGATCTGGAGGAACCATGAACATTAACGACGAATTCATCCTTTCTTATTATCAGGAGCTTTCTCAAGTCAACGAGCACATTTCCCTGGTACAGCATATAGAAAATAAGCGAATTTATCTCAAGAAAACCCATGCACTTTGTGATAAAAAATTATACGAAAAATTAGCACAGTTAGATCTTGAACACATTCCCAAGTTCTATCATATCATTGAAGATGCCCAAGCCCTCATCATTATTGAAGAGTACATCTCCGGTGCTTCCTTAGAAGAGATTTTGAAAAAAGAGAAGCAATTACCGCTGAGCAAGGTGCTGGATATCTTGGTGCAGCTTTGCACAATCCTAGCACCGCTACATCAGGCCTCACCACCAATTATTCATCGAGATATTAAGCCTTCAAATATTTTAATTACGCCAAAGGGGAGGGTGAAGCTAATTGACTTTAACGCCTCAAAAGAATTTGACCCGGAGAAAACCTCCGATACAGTCCTCATGGGCACTGTAGGCTATGCCGCTCCTGAGCAATATGGATATTTTCAGTCCGATGCACGTACGGACATTTATTCTCTAGGTGTACTAATGAATAAACTTCTAACAGGAGAGCTGCCAAGAGATCAGCGTTATGAAGGAGAGGGGGCAGGAATCCTTAATCGGGCCATCAATTTGGCTCCGGAAAATCGATTTCCCGATGTCCT
>JAVWKI010000011.1:3379-20226 GCA_036638575.1 Anaerovoracaceae bacterium
ACCCAAAATGGTAAGCGCCCCCCCGGTAGAGCCCATCCAGCAAAGCAAGAAGGTTCCGCCTCCACCCATTGAAGACGCGCAGCAGGAAGAGCCCAGGATCTATCGCCCAAAGCCAAAGAACACCCAGCAGAAATATCCCAAGCTGCCACCGGGATTTAGAAGGCTAAAGCCCTTAAATATGATTTTTGCAAGCTTCCTGTATCTTTCCATCCTTGGTGCAGGAATGACCTTAACCTTGGACGATCCTACCGCACCTTTGGCCAATGTATATATTGAGCGGGTAGGCTTCTTACTTTTTTGGTTTACCATGATCGCCTATTACGGAAACTACTTAGGTCTACGCAATCGACTGTTCTTGCATAATCAACCAAGTAAGGGTAAGCCAATTTTAGCCTATATTTTTTGGACCTTTGCACTTTCTTCAATCATCTTCATTCCCATGATGATCCTGCAAAATATAATTGCCGGCCGATAAAAAAGGGCTGTGAAAAAATCATTTTTTCACAGCCCTTTTTCTATTTATTTATTCATTCATTATGGCTTAAATTATGCAGCTTGTGTTTTCTTGTTAGAAAGCTTATTTAGGATAAATAGGCAAATCAACAAACAAGCAATTCCGCTTCCTAATGTAGTAAATACATTGAAGTTTGTTACTGCAGATACCAAGTATCCTACTACACAAGAAAAAGCAACCGTTAGTGCATAAGGAATCTGTGTTGAAACGTGATCCATATGCGGACAATCTGCACCGGTAGAGGATAGGATTGTCGTGTCGGAAATAGGGGAGCAGTGATCTCCGAAAACAGAACCACCAAGTGTTGCTGCTAAGGTAACGATCATTAAATCCGGGTTCGTTGCCATTGCCGGCTCACAAACAATAATTACGATAGGGATCAAAATTCCAAAGGTTCCCCATGCAGTTCCCATAGAGAAGGAAAGGAAGGCCGCAACAATAAAGATAATTGCCGGTAGCAATACAAGTGGGAAGTTTCCACCTTCTACAAGGCTTCCGATGTATTCTCCTGTAGACAGAAGATCTCGACAAACACCGCTGATTGTCCATGCAAGAACAAGAATCATAATTGCTGGTACCATGATTTTTATTCCATCGGTAATTCCGCCCATGAAGTCCTTAAAGGAAAGAACCTTTCTTGGGAGATAAAGCACAAAAGTAATGATAATTGCACCAAATCCGCCCATTGCAAGGGAGGTTGAAGAGCTACAGTTTCCAAATGCTTCAACAATATTGTATCCGCCTTCCTGGAAAAATCCTCCGGTATAAAGCATTGCTGCAATAGAAAGTACAATTAGGGAAACAATAGGGATGATGAGATCCTTTACGCCGCCCTTGCTGTCTTTTTCATCAGCTTCTGTTTCTTTTGTCAATGCACCGAGTTCACCTTCCATTGCAAGGTATTCTAGCTTTTTCATCGGACCGTAGCTTGTTTTTGTCACTGCGACAATCACCACCATTAATAGGGTAAGCAATGCATATAGGTTTAGCGGAATGGTTGCGCAAAACGCCAAAATATCACTTTCAAACACCTTTGCATCGGCAAGGGTAGCCCCTACAGCCGCTGCCCAACTGGAAATCGGTGCAATAATGCAAACTGGTGCTGCCGTTGAGTCGATAAGGTAAGCAAGCTTTGCACGAGCAACCTTATGCTTGTCCGTAATCGGCTTCATTACCGTTCCTACAGTTAAACAGTTGAAATAGTCATCTACAAAGATGATAAATCCAAGTAGACAGGTTGCAAGCTGTGCAGCCGGCTTAGATTTAATCTTGGTTGTCGCCCAAGTACCATAGGCCTGAGCACCTCCAGCAGTAGTAACCAAAACAACCAAAACACCCAAGAAGGAAAGAAACATTACCATCATAGCATTGTCTCCGATTTTTCCTGCCATTAGTTCAAAGGTGGTTGTAACACCCTTCATAACGCCTTCTCCGCTGGCAAACGCGTACGTAAAAGTACCAAAAAATTAATGAGGATATTACCTCTTTTGTGATGAGGGCAAGTGCTATAGCAATAACCGGTGGTAAAACCGATAGCCAGCCCACGTTAATTGGATCCATTATAAATTCTCCTTTCGTTATACAGGTTCCTTGATCTCCATAAAAAAACTGTTCTTCGGCGAATTTCCCCTAGAGCAGCCTTTTATCTCAATGTTCTCTTATTCTTTCCGGCATTATATATACGCAAGAATCATGCCAAAATCCACTTTCTTCCCGGATTTATACTTTTTTATTGAATTATAAGCCAAATAAAAGTTTTAGAATATTCAACAAACACTATTTTTCGATTCGTTATCGTATCACACCTCCTTTTTTTGATTCGAAATTGATTCATTTCCTTGACGAATAGCCCCTCTTCACGGTATAGTAAATTGTTAGAATAAAAAATACCACTGGAGAAATAAACAATGTTAACAAATAAATTTGGAATAAATCGTGTAATTGAACCGAAATCCGCTGTTCCTGTAACCGCTTGGAAGCTAGATAACCATAAAGAAATAACCCCTTATGAATGTAGAGTTTCTTTGCAGGCGATCCACCTAGAGCCAGATTCATTTCAACAGCTTTGCAATGACTGCGGCTTTGACGAAAGCAAAATCATCACAAAAATTATGGATATTGTTCAGCGACGGGGGAAGCTGCACAACCCCTTTACCGGCAGCGGCGGTTTGCTTTATGGAACCATCGAAGCCATGGGAACGCTTTACCAAAAAAAATCTCCTTACCAAGAAGGGGACGAGATCCTCTGCCTAGCTACCCTTACCGGCATCCCACTATTTATCGATACCATCTATGAAATCGACTACAGCTATGGGGAGATTTTGGTTGATGGGTATGGAATATTATCCATGGAATCACCGGTTACCTCTCTTTGTCCATCCCTCAAGCTTAGCTACACCATGGCAACCTTAGATCAAGGGGGCAGCTTACATAGTGTTTATACGCTCGCCAAAAGAAATATGCGTATTTTGTTCATTGGTAAGGATCTGATTTCTACCATTATCTATATTGCTGCCATTCGCAAGGCAGTGGGGAAGCACTGCCACGTTACCGCACTATTAGATGAAGAAAGTGTGGATAAGCTAGATCCTACTCAGGTTATCGCTGAGCTAAATCAATGGGCTGACGCCGCCTACATTATTGATGTTACCCAACCGATTTCCTCTGGGGAATTTCTCATTGCTCAAGGAGAGGTGAACTTTGATCTGACCATTAACTGTGAAGACCTTACCGGTACAGAAGTCCTCAGTGTTCTTTTGACCAAAGAAAAAGGAAGACTGTATTTCAGTAGATTCAAAAACAGCTACACCCAAGCGATTTTGGTGGCAGAAAGCATGGGAAAGGAAATTGATGCCTATGCCCTAGATCAGTTTTCTAAGGGCTACGAAGCCTTTACCCTAGAACTGCTAACCTCCATAAAAGAGGATCTAAATCGAATCGATCAGTGCTACCACAGTCAATATCCTCTACCCGGAACACTTAGACAAAAAAGCAAATCCATCCTCCTTCCCAAGGAAGGACGGGTAGATGACTTCATCTTTAGCAGCCCCGTAACCGATGCCCTAATTGATGAAACCTTAAATATTGCCGATTACGATTGTAATGTCATCATTCAAGGGGAAACAGGGGTAGGAAAGGAAAAGGTATTGAGCCTGATTCACAAAAACAGTGCAAGAAAAGCCATGCACTGTGTCAAAATCAACTGTGCCACCATTCAGGAAAGCTTAGCAGAGTCAGAATTCTTTGGCTATGAGGCCGGAGCCTTTACCGGAGCGCAATCCTCTGGAAAAAAAGGATATTTTGAAGTGGCCAATGGGGGGATTATGTTTCTGGATGAAATCGGCGCCTTATCCTTAAACCTTCAATCCAAGCTCCTTCGGGTACTTCAGGAAAACCAGTTTTTTAAGGTGGGGGGCATCAATCCAATTAATATTAATGTTCGCGTCATTTGTGCCAACAATGTTCCTTTACGCCAATTAGTAGAGGAAGGGAAGTTTAGAGAAGACCTTTACTATCGTCTCAATATTTGCACCATCACCGTTCCCCCTTTACGTGAGCGGCAAGAAGACATCATCACCTTGGCCCAAGCGTTTTTGCGAAAATATTGTAAGCGTTACGGAAGCGACAAAGAGTTAGATAGCTCTGCTTTGCAAAAGCTGGTCCTTCACGATTGGCCGGGGAATGTAAGAGAACTGGAAAACCTAATCCACCGAAGTGTAATTAATGTAAAGAAGCACATTATTTCAGAGGAGGACATCCAGGCCTTACTTCACCAAAGCGTTTATGATGACCTTATCTTGGACTTGCGGCAAACCCTTCGAAGAGCGGAGTCCATTAACTTCGATCGAATTGTTGCGGATCAAGAAAAACAGCTGCTGACCTATGCCCTAAAAAAATGCGGCAGCACAAGAAAGGCTGCAGAGTTTTTGCATATGAGCCAACCAAAACTCATGAGAAAGAAGCAGAAATATCAGCTGACCTAAAAAAAATTAAAAATGTACCGAGAAAAATTGAAAATGCTATTGACAGGATATGCACTTGGTGGTAAATTATGTCTAAGGTTAGCACTCACCTAATAAGAGTGCTAACAATAAAAAGAGGTGTATTATGGGTCTGAACGAAAGAAAACTAAAAATATTACAAGCGATTATCGGTGATTTTATCACTACAGCCGAGCCTGTCGGCTCAAGAACGCTTTCAAAAAAATACGACCTCGGTGTCAGTCCGGCAACCATTCGTAATGAGATGGCCGACTTAGAAGATATGGGGTTTTTAACCCATCCGCATACTTCTGCCGGTCGGGTTCCTTCCGAAAAAGCTTACCGTCTTTATGTTAATGAAATCATGAAGAAAAAGGAGCTTTCCAAGAGAGAAAAGGACGCCATTGCAAAGAAGCTGTATGAAAATGTTAGCGAGCTAGACAAGACCATTGAGCATGCGGCAAACATTTTGTCCGAGATCACCAACTTAACTGCTTTTGCACTGACCCCACAGCAAAAACATGATCGGCTAAAGTTTATCAACCTGCTGCCGGTAGATGATTCCACTGTGGTTTTGATGATTGTTTCCGAAGCCGGAAAGGTTTCCAACACCGCCCTTCGATTACAAGTACCTTACACCGAAGAGGCCTTATCGATTTTGTCTAAGTCCATGACTTACAATTACAAGGGGAAGACCCTCAGCGAAGCCTTGACTTTGGATATTATCGAAAACTTTGAAACCGATATTGAGGCCATGGGAGGACTTGCAAAAAACATTATGCCCAACTTCATGAAAACGTTAGAGGAAATGTTAAATGTAAACCTTTACATGGAGGGGCTGACCAACATTTTTAATATCCCTGAGTACAATGACATTGATCAGGCAAAAATGTTTATGGAAATGGTCAATCGAAAAGAAGATTTTACCAAAACGCTCATTAGCAGGGAAGACGGTTTACTGATTACCATCGGAGAAGAAAACTCTGATGAGTCCATGAAAAATTGCAGCTTGATTACCGCCACCTATCATGTGGATGGAAAGCTGGTCGGCAAGCTTGGTGTAATCGGTCCAACCAGAATGAAATACGGAGAAATCACTTCCGTAATTGAGTATTTAACAGAAAACATAAGCAATGCGTTTAGATTAACGGGAGGAAATAATGACAAAGAATAAAGATAAAGAACAACACCAAGAAGAAAACTTGGCAGAGGAAACCGTAACGGAAGAAACGGCAACGCCTCAGTCCGAGGAAGAAACAGCAGAGGCAAAGGAAGCATCAGCTAAGGACACGCCCAAAGAAGAGGACGAGGATCTCAATACAAAGTATTTAAGACTGATGGCAGACTTCCAAAACTATAAACGGCGTTCAGAAAAGGAGCGGGGAGACATTCACGCTTACGCCAACGAAAAAATCGTCAATCAATTGCTTGAGGTAATGGACAACTTTGAACGGGCATTAAATCATGATTCCGATGATAATTTCAAAGAAGGAATGGTCATGATTTTTAACCAGCTCAAAGAAGTGCTCAAAAAATCCGGCGTTGAGGAAATAGAAGCAGAAAATGCGGAATTTGATCCAAATTTCCATAATGCAGTAATGATGGAAGATACCGATGCAGTGGAAAGCGGAAAAGTATCCCAAGTGCTTCAAAAGGGCTATACCTTAAATGGTAAGGTTATTCGACCTTCCATGGTCAAGGTTGCCAACTAATTCACTAATTCATGTAAAAAAAGATATTAATATAAAAAGGAGATAGAAAAATGGGAAAAGTAATAGGAATAGATTTAGGAACAACTAACTCATGCGTAGCAGTGTTAGAAGGGGGAGATCCAGTAGTAATCACCAATGCTGAAGGAAACAGAACAACGCCATCAGTAGTAGGATTTGCAAAGAACGGCGAGCGACTTGTCGGTGAAACTGCAAAGAGACAGGCGGTAACCAACCCGGAAAGAACAATTGCATCAATTAAGCGATACATGGGAGAAAACCACATGACCACAATTGATGGCAAGGACTATACACCGCAGGATATTTCCGCAATGACTTTGGGGAAACTAAAGGCAGATGCAGAAGCTTATCTTGGCGAAACAGTATCAGAAGCGGTAATTACCGTACCTGCATACTTTACAGACAGCCAGAAGCAGGCAACAAAGGATGCCGGAAAAATTGCTGGTTTGGAAGTAAAGAGAATCATCAACGAGCCAACAGCAGCAGCACTTGCTTACGGTCTTGACAAGGACGAAACACATCACAAGGTTTTGGTTTATGACCTTGGTGGCGGTACTTTTGACGTATCCATCCTTGAGCTTGGTGACGGCGTATTTGAAGTACTTGCAACAAGCGGAAACAACAAGCTTGGTGGAGATGACTTCGACGAAAAGCTATTAAACTTCATGGCAGACACCTTTGCCAAAGAAAACGGCGTAGACCTAAGAGCAGACAAAATGGCACTACAGAGATTGAAGGAAGCTGCAGAAAAAGCGAAAAAAGAACTTTCAAGCTCACAGACAACCAACGTTAACCTACCATTTATCACTGTAGGCGCAGATGGTCCGCTTCACCTAAACATGGACATTACTAGAGCAAAATTCGATCAGCTAACTGCAGATCTTGTAAACAGCACCATTGACCCAATGAAGAAGGCAATGAACGATGCAGGCGTGACAAACAGCGACATCGAAAAGGTTATCCTTGTTGGTGGTTCTACAAGAATCCCTGCAGTACAGGATGCAGTAAAGAAAATTACAGGCAAAGAGCCATTTAAGGGCGTTAACCCAGATGAATGCGTTGCTATCGGTGCTGCAATTCAGGCAGGCGTACTTACCGGAGAAGTAAACGATGTATTGCTTCTTGACGTAACACCGCTTTCACTTTCTATTGAAACATTAGGCGGAGTAGCAACAAAATTAATCGAAAGAAACACAACCATTCCGACAAAGAAGAGCCAAATCTTCTCCACTGCGGCAGATAACCAAACCGCTGTAGACATCCACGTTCTTCAGGGAGAAAGAGACATGGCTTCCGGAAATATTACACTGGGAAGATTCCAGCTTAGCGGAATTCCACCGGCACCTCGTGGCATCCCACAGATCGAAGTTACCTTTGATATCGATGCGAACGGAATTGTAAACGTAAGTGCCAAGGACATGGGAACAGGCAAGGAGCAGAGAATCACAATCACTTCTTCAACTAAGCTTTCTGATGAAGAAATCAATGCAAAGGTTAAGGAAGCAGAACAGTATGCAGAAGAAGACAAGCAGAGAAAAGAAGAAGTAGAAGTAAGAAACCAGGCAGAAACACTAATCTACGAAACAGAAAAGAACGTAAAAGAGCTTGCAGACAAGCTTTCTGATGAAGAAAAAGCAACAATCGAAGGAGCAAAGGAAGACCTT
Source organism: Anaerovoracaceae bacterium (assembly GCA_036638575.1). Lineage (GTDB taxonomy): Bacteria > Bacillota > Clostridia > Peptostreptococcales > Anaerovoracaceae > JAXGRD01. The sequence continues at coordinate 11,268 of JAVWKI010000011.1, forward strand.
GCTAAAGTTCTTGAAAACGGAACCGTTGAAGAGATTAAAGAAAAGACAGAAAAGCTTACTGAACAGTTCCACACGATTTCAGCCAAAATGTATGAGCAGGCACAGGCGCAAGCAGGTGCAGATCCAAACATGGCAGGTGGTGCAGACCAGTCCATGGGTGGCAATGCTCCTGGCGGAAACGACAATGTAGTGGATGCCGATTTTGAAGTAGTCGATGATGAAAAGAAAAAGGATGAAAATAAATAATGGCAGATAAGCGAGATTATTATGAAGTGTTGGGCCTCCAAAAGGGGGCCTCTGACGCGGAAATAAAAAAAGCCTTTCGTAAGATGGCGATGAAATACCACCCGGACAAAAACCAAGGGGACAAGGAAGCAGAAGCACAGTTTAAGGAAGTGAATGAAGCCTACAGCATCCTCAGCGATCCGGACAAAAAGAGCAAATACGATCGATTCGGTCATGCCGGTGTAGATCCAAATGCAGGCTTCGGCGGAGGCGGCGGCTTTGGCGGTGGTGGTTTTGGCGGCTTTGAGGACATCTTTGATATGTTCGGGGGAATGTTTGGCGGCGGTGGCCGTGGCGGATATTCTCAGCAAAGACGAAATGGGCCAATGAAGGGCAGAGATTTGCAATACGAACTCACCATTTCTTTTGAAGAAGCCATCTTTGGCGTAAAGAAGGACATCAAGGTCAACAAATACGTTGAGTGTGATCACTGTAAGGGTAGCGGTGCCCAGCCAGGCACCTCCAAAACCACTTGTCCAAACTGTAATGGTACAGGAGAGGTTCATACACAGCAAAAAACACCATTTGGCGTATTCCAAAGCAGTGCACCTTGTGATAAGTGTAATGGTACAGGGCAGATTATTGAAAAGCCTTGTTCTCAGTGCGGAGGCAAGGGCAAGGTACAAAAGAATATTACCCTATCGGTAAGTATTCCTGCCGGTGTAGACAACGAAAACGTCATCACCCTTAGAGGGCAAGGGGAACCGGGAACAAACGGTGGACCTAGCGGAGATCTTTATGTTGTAATTTCCGTAAAACCACATCAGGTGTATAAGCGCCGAGGGCAGGATTTACAGATTGAAATCCCAATTAGCTTTAATCAAGCCGCTTTGGGCGATGAGCTAACCGTTCCAACGCCAGAAGGTAAGGTTTCTTACAAAATTCCGGCAGGAACTCAGCCGGGTACAGTATTCAGGCTCAAAGGAAGAGGGGTAGTCAGCACCAGAAGTAGCCGCAAGGGAGACCTATATGTAAAGGTTAACCTAGAAGTACCAAACAAGCTGACCAGCAAACAAAAGAAGGCCATTCAAAAGATGGGCGAAGAAATCAACACCGACTGCTATAAAGAAAAAAGCAACTTTGCAAAAACATTGAAAGAACTGTTCAAATAAAATTCAACGAAAAGAAGGGGCTCGTTGCAGCCCCTTCTTTTCGTCTCAAATCAAATGACAAAATAGTGAAAAAATGCTATACTAAAGAGCGAGGTAATGAAATTATGGAAACATTTGAACACATTCACGAACAGGACATTGGACAAGTTAAAATTTCAGACGAGGTAATGGCTGTTTGTGCAATTAATGCAACACTAAAAACAGATGGCGTTGCCGGTTTGACCGGAGGGTTAACCGACTCTATTTCCGAGACCATCTTGGGCAAAGAGTCTTTTTCCAAAGGAATAAAGGTGAACCAAACCGAAGAAGGAATTATTTTGGACGTATTTGTCATCGTCGATTACGGCGTTAAAATTCCGGCTGTAGCTTGGGACATTCAAACCAATGTAAAAAATGAATTAGAAACAATGACAGACCGCGGTGTTCTTGCGGTGAACATACATGTGCAAGGGGTACAGGCACCCGAAAGAGAGGAAATTAATGAATAGAAGCGAAGCCAGAGAATTGTTAATGCAGATGGTTTTTCAGATGGATGCACAAACCGATCCCAGTAAAACCTTAATGCAAACACTAATGAGAGACAAAAAAATCAGCGATGAAAGCAAAAAATATATAGAAACAACCTTTACACAAATCGTGGATCACCTTGGGGAGATTGACGAAAAAATCAATACTTATTCAGAAAAGTGGAAGGTGAAAAGAATGCCTAAGGCTGACCTAGCCATTCTTCGTCTTGCCATTGGAGAGGTTCTTTATTGTAAAGAAATTCCTCCTGCAGTAGCCATCGACGAAGCCGTGGAGCTTTCCAAAAAATATGGCGGTGACAATACCCCTAAATTTATTAACGGCGTGCTAGGAAAGATCGCCAATGAATAACCAATACATTTTGGGCATAGACACAAGCAATTATACCACTTCTGTTGCCCTTATCTCTCCGGAAGGCGTGTACCGAGATGTCCGCAGGCTGCTTTCGGTAAAAGAAGGAGAACGAGGCCTTCGTCAGTCCACTGCACTGTTTCAACACATTGGTGCACTTCCGGAATTGATGACAGAGATCATGACAGACTTTACCGGCAAGCTTGCTGCCGTTTCTGTATCCACAAGGCCAAGACCGGTAGAAGGCTCTTATATGCCCGTATTTAAGGCTGGCCAGACAGTGGCCATTAGCATTGCACAGGCCATGGGCATTCCATGCTATGAGTTTTCCCATCAAGAAGGGCATATTGAGGCAGTGCGGCCACCAAAGCTTCACCGGTTCACCGCCCTACATCTTAGTGGAGGGACCTGCGAGCTGCTCAAGGTAAACGGAACCCAAGTTCAGTGTATTGGCGGAAGCAAGGACATTTCCTTCGGGCAGGTTATCGATCGTGTAGGCGTAGCCATGGGAACTTCCTTTCCCGCCGGAAAAGTGCTAGATGGAATTGCAAAAAATGCCACGCCCTCCAAGCTGCTTAAACCCATTGCAGTGAAGGACAACTGGTTTAACTTATCCGGCATCGAAAGTGCCTGTCAGCGTGGACTAAGCCAAGGAGCAAATCCGGAAGCCTTGGTTGGGGAATTGTTTGAAAAGCTTGCTGGGGTAATCCTTGCCTTGACCCCGAAACAGGAACCCTTTGTTCTTGTGGGGGGCGTAGCAGGAAGCCAAACGATACAAGGATATCTGCAAGAAAAAAAGAACATTATTGTACCGGAAAACAATCTGGGCAGCGATAATGCGGTGGGTGTCGCACTTCTTGGAGGAAAGAAATTATGGCAATAAAGCCCTTAAGTGTATCCCAGCTAAATGGATATATCAGTCGAATTTTACAAACAGACCCCATATTGGGGAATCTTTTGGTCACCGGAGAAATTTCCAATTTGAAATTTCATCAAAGCGGCCATGTTTATTTTTCCCTAAAAGACGAGGAGAGCAAGGTTAACTGCTTTCTCCATGCTGCAACCCTGGAGCAGATGAAATACAAGCTAACCGAAGGCCTAAAGGTGACGGTTGCCGCTTACGTTTCTGTGTACGAACCGGGCGGCTATTATTCCCTAAACGTCAAAGATATTCAGGCCTCAGGAATGGGTGAATTGGCCATTGCCTTTGCCCAGTTAAAAGAAAAGCTAGAGAAGGAGGGGCTATTTGACCCTTCAAAAAAGAAAAAAATCCCCCTTTTCCCAAAGAAAATTGCTGTGGTAACCGCCAGCACCGGTGCTGCAATAGAGGATATCCTTCAAATTATTACCGAAAAAAATCACATGGTGGATATTTTGATTTATCCCGTTACGGTTCAGGGCCCCAAAGCACCCCAAGAAATTGCCGATGGAATCACTGCAATTAACCGAGAATTTCCTCAAGTAGATACCATTATTGTTGGTAGAGGGGGAGGCTCTATGGAGGATCTTTGGGCGTTTAACGAAGAGGTTGTTGCCCGGAGCATTGCCGCATCCACCATTCCGGTTATTTCTGCCGTAGGACATCAAATTGATTTTACCATCAGCGATTTTGTCGCCGATTTGCGGGCAGAAACACCTACCGCTGCGGCAAACCTTGCCGTACCGGACACCTCCCTTTTGCAAGATCAATTAGACTATTTAGGTGAGGAGCTAGAGAGAAGAATCTCTCTTCTTTTGGAAAAAAAGCGTGCTACCCTGGAACAGGTCAACTTATCCGTCTTCGGAAACTTGATTTTGGAAAAAATCCAGGCTAGGCAGAATACAATTGATACAATTTCACAAAATAACCACAACTGTATGCTATCCTTGCTTGAGCAAAAATCTCATCAGGTTCAGCTAGAAAAATCAAAACTGGAGAATTCCGCACCACAACAAATTATGAAAAAAGGATATGGAATTGTCCTAGGTCCAGATAATCGGCCCATTACCAAAATCGCACAATTGGAAGGGAATAGCCCCCTTACCCTTGTTTTATCCGATGGTAAGGCTATCATAGAACTAAAGGAGGTACTAAAATAAAATGAGTAAAGAACCCACCTTTGAGGAAGCACTAAACAAACTTTCCGCTTCCACCGAAAAGCTAAACGAGCCCAATTTGCCCTTAGAGGAAGCCATGAAAAGCTACGAAGAAGGCCTAGCTTACTACGAGCAGTGTAGCCATATTTTGCAAAACGCAAAGCAAAAAATCGAAACTTATAAAAAGTAAGGAGTCTCCAGTGAAAAATAAAGATTATTTAAGATATAAAGAAATCATCGAAATGCATCTCATTGATTTGCTTCCCGATGTGGACCACAAGAGCATTACTGTATATGAAGCCATGAAATATAGTTTAACCGCCGGAGGCAAACGCCTGCGACCAACCTTGCTTATGGGTGCCTGTGAGTTCTGTGGCGGAGATATTCAAACCGCACTGCCTTATGCCTGTGCAATAGAATATGTTCACACCTATTCTTTAATCCATGACGATCTTCCTTGTATGGACGATGACGATCTTCGTCGCGGAATGAAAACCAATCACATCGTATTTGGTGAAGCCATTGCCACTTTGGCAGGGGACGGGTTATTGACTACCGCTTTTGAAGCCATGAACAAGGATATGTTCCTTTATTTTGACAATGAAGCCAAGCTGAAAAAAAGAGTCCGTGCCGCCTATGAAATCGCAAAGGGTGCCGGTTGTAACGGCATGGTGGCAGGACAAGCTGCCGATGTTGAAGCAGAGGGCAAGGCTTGCTCAGGAGAGATGCTAGATTACATTCACCTCAACAAAACCGGAGCCTTGATTATTGCTGCAGTACGTGCCGGAGCACACCTTGGTGGTGCAGATGAAGAAACCTTGGCCCACCTTACCGAATATGCCGAGTGCTTAGGCCTTGCCTTCCAAATTTGTGATGATATTTTGGATATTACCGGAGTTGAAGAAGAAATGGGCAAAAAAGCAGGTGCAGATGCCGAAAAAGCAAAAGCCACCTATCCGTCAGTATACGGCCTTGAAAAATCTTATGAAAAAATGCGCGAGCTAACGGACAATGCACTGCAAATTATGTCTCCTTATTATGACAATGCAGAGTTTTTCAACGATATGATCAGGGAACTTGCAGAGCGAACCAAATAAAACTAAACGAGGAGAACCAAGATGAAAGATTTGACTGAATTTGACTTCCCTATAGACTTAAAAACCATGTCTTTGGAAGAAATGGATTTGTTGGCCATAGAAATTCGAGATTTTTTAATTAGCAATATATCCAAGACCGGGGGGCACCTTGCCTCCAATCTTGGCGTGGTAGAGCTTTCTATCGCCTTACACAAAATATTTGATCTTCCCAAGGATAAAATCGTATGGGATGTTGGACATCAGTCGTACGTTCATAAAATCCTTACCGGCAGAGCCGGTGCCTTTACTACCCTAAGACAGCTTAACGGCCTTAGCGGATTTCCCAAAAATGCAGAAAGTGACTTTGACGCCTTTGATACGGGCCACAGCAGCACTTCTATTTCTGTGGTTTCCGGGATGGCAGCCGCCAGAGATCTCCAAGGGCAGGACTATGAAACCATTGCCGTTATTGGCGATGGTGCGCTTACCGGTGGCCTTGCCTATGAAGGCTTAAACAATTTGGGCGTATCTAGGAATAAGGCCATTGTTATCTTAAACGACAACGCCATGGCCATTGGACAAAACACCGGAGGAATATCCAACCACTTGGGTAAACTGCGCGTTTCCAAGGGATATTATGACCTAAAAAGGGCAGTAACCGGTGCCGTAGACAAAATTCCTGCCGTAGGGAAAAACCTACATTCGGGCATTTCAAAATTACGAGATTCTTTGAAATATGCCTTAGTAGACGGAATTATGTTTGAAGAGCTTGGATTTACCTACCTAGGACCTATCGATGGACACAATCTTCCCGCCTTGCTCGAAAGCCTATCTCTGGCAAAGGCGGCAGAAGGCTCAGTTCTTTTGCATGTCATTACCAAAAAAGGTAAGGGCTACCGCAACGCAGAAGTCAACCCCAATAAATTCCATGGAACCGGTCCATTTGACCCCACCACAGGGGCCAATATTAATCCTTCCGGAAAGGCAACCTACTCCAAAAAATTTGGAGAAAAGCTTATTGACCTAGCCAAGGAAAACGACAAAATTGTAGCCATTTCTGCTGCAATGATAGACGGAACCGGTCTTGAAGCCTTCCGAAAAGAATACCCAAAACGTACCTTTGATGTAGGAATTGCCGAAAGCCATGGGGTAACCTTTGCCGGAGGCCTTGCCGCTTCAGGAATGCGCCCGGTTGTGGCAGTATATTCCACCTTTTTTCAACGTGCCTACGATCAAATTTTAATTGACGTTTGTTTACAAAACTTACCGGTAATTTTCGCCATCGATCGTGCTGGAAATGTAGGTGCCGATGGGGAAACCCATCATGGAATTTTCGATATTTCCCTATTTTCTCATATGCCAAATATGACCATTCTCGCACCAAGAGATGGGAAGGAGCTAACGGAAATGTTGGAATTTGCCTTTACCCTTAATGCTCCTGTAGCCATTCGTTACCCAAGAGGAGAAGCTACGGATTTGGATTTTCCTCATGTTGCACTTTCTCCGGGAGCACAGGTGCTTTCCACAGGGGAGGATGCCGAAATTTGGGCAGTAGGAAATATGGTCGGACCCGCTGCCATCGCTTGTGAAAATTTAAGGGAAAAAGGGTACAATGTTGGCCTAGTAGATGCAAGAAGAATTAAGCCCATTGATCAGGAGGCACTTTTTGCTTCTGCAAAAAGATCAAAACAAATCTTCACCCTTGAGGATAACGTTCTTCAGGGGGGCTTTGGCGAAAAAGTCAGTGCTGTAGTGCAAGGAAAAGGAGTAACCGTCACCAATATTGGTTGGCCAAACCGCTTCATTGAACACGGAGCTTCACCGCTGCTCTACAAAAAATATGGACTTGACAGTGATTCCTTAACAGAGAGGATAGGTGAACAGCTTGAAAGATAGACTAGATATTCTTTTAGTAAACAAAGGGCTTTTTCCTTCTAGAGAAAAAGCAAAAGCCTCGATTATGGCCGGGATTGTCTACGTAGACGGACAACGGGTGGACAAGGCAGGGACCTTAATTGACGAAAACGCAGAGCTTTTTGTCAAAGAAAACTTGTGCCCCTACGTTAGCCGCGGCGGCCTAAAATTAGAAAAAGCAATTGAAACCTTTAACTTTAGCCTTGACCAAAGCATTGCGGCAGACATGGGTGCAAGCACCGGTGGCTTTACCGACTGTATGCTACAAAAAGGTGCAAAAAAGGTTTATGCAATAGATGTGGGCTATGGACAGCTTGACTACAAGCTGCGAACAGATAACCGCGTAATCAACATGGAAAAAACAAATATCCGATACATGGACACCGATTTGATTTTGGAGCCTGTGGATTTCATCAGCATTGATGTTTCCTTTATTTCTTTAAATTTAATTTTTCCCGTGGCAGCCAAGGTTCTTGCCCAAACCGGGAGCATTGTTGCACTGGTAAAACCTCAGTTTGAAGCAGGCAGAGAACAAATTGGAAAAAAAGGAATCGTTAGAGATCCTGCCGTCCATAAGGAGGTAATCCAAAAGGTTATGGGCTATGCCAAGCAAGCAGGTCTGGCAGCTGCCGGATTAACTTATTCTCCAGTAACCGGTGCCAAAGGAAATATCGAATATTTGTTGTACTTAACAAAAAATTCTGCTACAATTGATTCCCAAAGCCAAATTGAACAAGTCGTTTCTTGTGCACACCAAAAACTAAACGAATAGCTTTGGTGACAAAGAAAGAGGGGTAAACCATGCAATTATCAGAAAAAATTCTATCCATGCAAAGCTCTCCTATACGAAAATTCAACGTATTCGGACAGCAAGCCAAAGAACAGGGTAAAACAATACATCACTTAAATATCGGTCAACCGGACATTGAAACACCGGAATGCTTCCTTGATGCAATCAAAAATTTTGATTCCAAGGTAGTTGCTTATGCAGAATCCGGTGGAATGGACATTTTACAAAATGCCATTGTCCAATATTTTGAAAAGCTGGGCATTCATTACGACAAAACCGATATGATCATTACCAATGGTGGCTCTGAAGCACTGAGCATGATTTTCACATCTATACTCAATCCAAGGGACGAAGTCCTCATTGCCGAGCCGTTTTATACCAATTACTATACCTTTGTTACCGCCGCCGATGGGGTAGTTGTGCCCATCACCACAAGCGCCGAAGAAGGGTATCACTATGCGACACGTGCAAGAATCGAGGCTGCAATTACACCAAGAACCAAGGCCATCTGCTGTACCACGCCCGGAAATCCAACCGGTGTGGTCTTGACCCACCAAGAGATGCAGCTCATTGGAGAAATTGCCAAGGAGCATGATTTGTGGATCATTGCCGATGAAGTTTATCGGGAATTTGCCTTTGATCAAAGAGAGATCACTTCCTTTGGAAACCTTACGGACATTGCAGATCGGGTGTTGATCGTTGACTCTGTCTCCAAGCGATTTTCCGCTTGCGGAGCAAGAATCGGTTGTATTATCACAAAAAACCAAAAGTTTTTGGAAAATGCAATTAAAATTGCACGTGCCTATACGGGAAAGCAAGCCGTAATTTGT
>JAVWKI010000011.1:20236-20464 GCA_036638575.1 Anaerovoracaceae bacterium
CCATGGAGCAGGTAGGTGCAGCCGCCCTATATACCTTGCCGGACAGCTACTACACACAGCTAAAGGAGACCTATGAACGACGAAGAAATGTGGTTTACGATGAGCTGATGAAAATTCCCGGCGTAGTCTGCGAAAAACCCGGTGGTGCCTTCTATATGACCGCAAAGCTTCCCGTTGAAGATGTAGAAGATTTTCTCATGTTCTTACTGAAGGATTTTGATGACAAGG
>JAVWKI010000012.1:0-20044 GCA_036638575.1 Anaerovoracaceae bacterium
AGAGTCTCTTGATATTATTATTATTAACCTCATTATCAATGCTGTAGATGCCATGGAAAATGGCGGAGAAATAAAAATCGACTGTGTCCGTGGACCGGAAACTGTTACGATTTCTATATCCGACACAGGCATCGGCATTTCCAAAGAAATTATGGCAAGTATTTTTAACCCGTTCTTTACCACGAAATATAACCGCAATGGTGGTGGCCTAGGGCTTTACATTGTATACAATGAAACAAGTAAGTTGAACGGAACAATTTGTGTAGAAAGCGAAATTGGCCAAGGAGCGAAATTTATCCTCCAGCTTCCAGCCAGAACAGGAGAAGAATTCCATGAGTAAGGATTTGAAAATTCTAATTGTAGATGATGAAGAAGCATATTGCGATGTGTTGGATATGGTTCTACAAGCAGAAGGCTACAAAACGAAGAAATGTATAAAATCGAAAGAAGTCTTAGACATTCTCAAAACTGAAGACTTTGATCTGATTATATCCGATTTAATCATGCCAGAAATGGATGGTTTGTCGCTTTTGCAAGAAGTAAAGAAGGTCTATCCGGACATCCACTTTATTATGCTTACTGCTTACGGAACAATTGAAAATGCCGTTAAAGCGATGAGGCTTGGTGCCTTCGGGTATGCAATAAAAGGTAAAGATCCCGAAGAACTGTTAGCAGAAATCCAAAATATCACAAAGTTGCAGCTTGCACAGGGTAAGGAAAGAAAATTAGAGCATCAGGAAAACGAAGAATATATGCTAAAAAGCAAAAGTCCTGCGTTTAACTCCCTTCTTGCCATTGCTACAAAGGCTGCAAAAAGCGATATAAACATTCTTATTCTCGGAGAATCAGGCTCTGGGAAGGAGGTTATTGCACAATATATACACAACGAAAGTGAGAAAGGCAAAGATTCTTTTTACGCCACCAATTGTCATACCTTTTCCGACAGCCTCCTGGAGTCAGAACTTTTTGGACATGAAAAAGGTTCCTTTACCGGTGCTGTTTCCACTCGTATCGGTAGATTTGAGGCAGCACAATCCGGAACTTTATTCTTGGACGAAATTGGAGATGTCCCTCTAGCAACGCAGGCTAAGCTACTTAGAGTAATCGAAACAAAAAAAATAAATCGGATCGGAAGTAATAATGAAATAAAAGTTGATTTTCGCCTTATTTCCGCAACCAACAAAGATTTGACAAAAGAAATACAACAAGGCACTTTTAGGGAGGACCTTTATTATCGGCTAAGCACTATTGTTTTACAGTTACCCCCGCTTCGGCAAAGAAAGGAAGATCTTCCAGCTTTAATTGATTATTTTGTAAATAAAGCCAAGAAAAATTTAGGGTATGAAAAAGTAGAAATGGCTGATGAGGTAATAGAATTTCTTATGGAGTACAGCTATCCAGGAAACATCCGAGAACTGAAAAATATGATCGATCGCATGATTGTTCTGTCGGATGAAGGATATATAGGGGTTGACAGCATCACCCCTTTCCAAGATAAACATGAGAACAACTCGGTTGAAGAAACACTTTCAACGGGATATTCACTAAAGGATATACGAAAAGAAGTTGAAATAAAATATATTGAAAGTATTCTTAAAAAAAATCAATACAACATAACAAAATCTGCAAAAGAGCTTCATATCAGTACTCGCCACCTCTTTAATAAAATAGCAGAATATGGAATAAAGGAACCCCACGAAAAAGGAGCAGAACCCCATGAAAAATGAACGACGGCGTCTGAAAAAGGCTCTTGGAAGGGTTGAAGTTTTCGCCCTAGCCTTTGGAACTATGATAGGTTGGGGCTGGATAATGTTTCCCGCTCAGTGGATTAAAGATGCAGGATTTCTGGGGGCGATAATTGCTTTTCTTGTCGGTGGCTTTATGTGTATCATGGTAGGCCTTACCTATGCAGAACTTACCTCTGCCTTTCCCCTAGCAGGTGGTGAATTAGCCTTTTCTTACCGAGGAATGGGCTATGTAGGTTCATGGATAACCGGTTGGACGATTTCTTTTGCCTACATCGGTGTTGCTGCGTGGGAGGGGATTGCACTTTCCACTGCGTTTAACTATCTTATCCCCCAGTCTAAAATAGGGTACCTTTGGAACATTGCAGGCTTTGATGTATACATATCTTGGTCAATAATAGGAATAATCGGTGCGATTGTCCTTACACTACTGAATATAACCGGCGTTAAGCCCGCGGCAGTTTTTCAAATTCTAATGGTAATGATAATGCTTATTATTGGTATTATCTATATTTTTGGAAGCATTGCTTTTGGTAAAGCTGAAAATATTACACCAGCAATTACCAGTATAAACGGAATTGGATTGGCGCTACTTATTACTCCTTCCATGTATATCGGTTTTGACATGGTCTCAAAATCGGCAGAGGAAATGAACATGCCACTCAATGCCATTGGGAAAGTTTTGATTTTTTCAATTGTTGCTGCCTGCATCTGGTACATTCTGATGATCGTCGGTGCTGCACTCTGTGCCCCTCCAGAACTTCGTAGCCAGGCACTTATCCCCACTGCTGATTTTGCAAGTTATGCTTTCGCCTCTCCGGTTATGGGAAAAATGATTATTATTGGAGGAATTTGCGGTATTATCACCACTTGGAATGGCTTCATTGTGGCCGCATCAAGAATAATTTTCGCCATGGGAAGAGCGAAAATGTTACCAAGTTTTTTTGGTTTTGTACATCCAAAGTACCAAACCCCGACCATCGCAATAATTTTTGTCGGTTTAATCTGCTGCATTTCTCCACTCCTAGGTAAAAATGCACTGATATGGCTTGTAGATTCGGCCTCCTTGGGCACCGTTCTCGCTTATCTTTTAATCGCTGTCTCTTTTCTCCGCATACGCAAAAAAGAGCCGCTTCTGCGAAGACAATATATCATAAAAAAAGGCCGTATCGTAGGAATCGTCGCTGTAATCATCGTAGTCTTTTTTATTTTTTGGTATACTCCTATGAGTCCAAGCACATTGAAATGGCCCCACGCATGGAGTCTTATCCTTTCTTGGTTTGCTGTAGGCATGCTCCTGCTTTTTTCAAGTTCGGCAAAAAAAGGAAATAAAGTCTCTAAGGTAGAACGCGAACTTTTAATATTCGGAGAAGAATATGCACGAGAATGGATAGTTTCCGGCAATTCTATTGATGATAAAGAAGGAAAATAATTTTTTGCCGATGAAGCAATCCTCTACCCGGAAATAATCTTCATAGGCCATGTATTTTTTTTCATAGTCTTATCCCGCTAATCGCGGGATTTTTTTATAGAATTTAAAATGAGAAAAAAGCAAATGATTTTTTTTTTAGCAAAATCGTCTATTTTCCAGAAGTTTTCAGATAATTTTAAGTTTTTCTGATTATTGTTGGAATTTTCTCAATATTTTGGCATGCCTTTTGCTTTATTTAATTACAAATAATTTATTTTATATTTCGGACTTTTTTAATGTAGAATTTGGAGGAATTAAGTATGAGTGAGGAAAGACAAGTTGGCGAAGGCCAGCTAAAACGAAACTTAAAACAACGACACCTTACAATGATCGCCATTGGCGGTTCAATCGGAACTGCACTGTTCTTATCCACTGGATATGCGCTGAACCAAGCTGGTCCTGGAGGCATAGTATGCGCGTACCTCTTGGTTGCAGTCATGATCTTTTTCATTATCATGAGCTTAGGTGAAATGGCAACATATTTGCCTTGTGCAGGGTCATTTCAGACCTATTGCAGCTTGTATGTAAGCCCTTCTTTTGGCTTTTCCATAGGTTGGTGCTACTGGTTTAGTTGGGCAGTAACCGTTGGAATTGAGGTTGTTGCAGCATCAATTATTATGAAATATTGGTTCCCAGATGTCCCTAGCTGGATATGGAGTGTATTATTTATCGCAGTGGTAGTAGGGTTAAATCTTCTTTCTGCCAAAGCTTATGGGGAAGCAGAATTTTGGTTTGCATCAATTAAAGTATTTGCTGTAGTGTCCTTCCTTATTGTCGGGGTAGGAATGATGCTAGGAGTTCTAGGTAACGAAGAAGCTATCGGCTTTACAAACTTTACAGATTCCGAAGGTGGACTCTTCCCTAAAGGCCTAGGCGCCACCCTTACGGTATCCTTTACCGCAGTGTTTTGTTTCCTCGGAACGGAGATTGTCGGTATTGCCGCCGGTGAAGGAGAAAATCCTGAAGTTACAATACCTAAAGCGGTAAAAACGGTATTTATCAGAATTGCTATTTTTTACATCGGTGCAACGTTTATGGTCGCTGCATTGATTCCTTGGGCAGAGGGTACCGTTAATGTTAGTCCTTTCACCGTTGCCTTTGCTAAGATAGGTATCCCAGCAGCTGCCACAATTATGAACATGGTCGTACTAACTTCCACTCTTTCTTGTGCAAATGCAGGCCTCTATGCTTCCAGCAGAATGGTGTTTGCAATGGCTAAGGAAGGCAAAGCACCAAAGATTTTTGCTAATGCAAACGGAAGAGGTGTTCCAGTGCCAGCACTAATTTTAACAGGATGCATGGGCGGAGCCGCTTTCTTAAGTAAATTCATCAGTCCGGACAAAGTATATGTGCTACTGGTTTCAGCAAGTGCCATTACCGTACTGTTCGCATGGATAGGTATCTGCCTCTCCCACTATAAATTCCGAAAGCATCTAGAAAAAAATGGCAAAGGAATTGGCATTCTTAAATTCAAAGCACCGTTCTTCCCTGTCGGACCAATTGTCGCAGGAGTACTCTGTATTATTGTAATTATCGCTCAGTTTTTCGATGATACAGCAAGAATAACGGCACTATTGGGTGTACCAATCTTCTTTATCCTATGGTTTGTTGGTAAAAGAAAAGAAAAAAAGGGAAGTCTTTGGGTACCGTCTGAAGAAGCAATAAGAGCTCAGAGCCTAACCGTTGAACCTAACAAAGAAAGTACAGTTAACAAATAACCTGAAGCAAGTATAAACATAGCGAAAACTACTTCAAGGCGGATATCATCCTAGTCAAGTAAACGGGGAGAATGTCCGCCTTGTTTTTCAAAGTCCACTGGTATCTGCATATTCATCAAAAACCAAGTTCTCTTCTTTTTAATTTGTATTGACAAATCTCCCCATTTGCTGTATCGTGAATAGGCGATATAGAATGGTAAGGAGGTCCTTATGCGCTTACGAAAAGAATCTGATGACATGCATGAAGAAGAAATTCTTCTCATGGCCAAAATATCCGATGCACTGGCTCACCCCGCTCGGATCAAAATTTTTCGCTTTGTCATGAAGCAAAACGCTCAGCGAACAAAGGTTTGCAACAAAGATGTTGTGGCCAATTTCAATTATGCACAGGCTACGATTTCCCAGCATATTAAAACCTTGGTTAAAGCAGGGCTTATCGATGTAAAGAAGGAAGAGAAATATTCCTATTACTACGCAAACATCGGTATGTTGATGCAATACCTGAATATAACAAAGAAGTTCGAGTAATTCGAACTTCTTTGTTTATTTCTCTTCGATTATCCGCTGCCGCCTGCAAGGGCATAGGCCTGAATTACTTATTCACAATGCGATGATAGCGTTCTTCTTGCTCTTTTCGAGCAAATCCATATCCATACTGATAGAAGTCCAAAACATCGGCATCCTTAACAATTTCTTCAAGAGGTGTACCAATTTCGCCTTTTTTGCTGTGGTTTTTTACCGCCAAAGCAATCTGCTCAATTTCCGCTTCCTCAAAAAGTCCCGTTCCCCGAAGGAAAACTTTGACCGGAGCGTAGCCAAATTCAGCATGTCCAGCTTGTTTCCCATTAATGATTCGTCCATAATCATGGCAAGCACAAGCACAGGCTGCCAAAATCGGATCTACACCACGCTCTTCTGCCATCATGTAGCCAAGCTTTGCACAACTGGAAATATGAACTCTCTCCCAGTCGATAAAGTGATCCCGCTCTGGCACCAATTCTTCATACTTATCGATTTCTTTTAGCAATGCGCTTTGTAAGCGAAGTATTTTTTTCATTTGTGGTAAACTTCCTTTCTTATAATTTTAAAACTCCGATAAATTTGCTCCAACAAAATCACCCGCATCATTTGGTGAGGAAAGGTCATTGCCGAAAAAGAAAGCTTAAAATCCGCTCTCTTGCTTACCTCAGTGGAAAGTCCGTTGGATCCACCGATGACAAAGGTCAAATTGCTCTTGCCCTGTATTCCTAAATCCTCTATTCTTCCTGCCAGATCCTCACTGGTCAAGCTTTTGCCTAGAACCTCTAGGGTGATCACATATTCATCTTTTTTGATTCGAGAGAGAAGCTCCTCTCCTTCCTTGTCCTTATTGTCGCTTCGGCTTTCTTTTAATTCTTCAATAGATAGCTTGCAATAGGCGGATAGACGCTTGCTATACTCTGCTACTGCATTGCTCCAATAAGTTTCCTTTAGCTTGCCGATACATAAAATCTTAATATTCATTTCACACCATATACAAGGGGCTACCTTGATCTCGCATCAACACGGAAAGGCTTAGTCCCTCTAGGGGATAAAGTCCCGCATCCTCCAATATATTTGTCACTGTAATTTTCGCCATATCCGGCGTATTGTTTTCTCTGCTCAGGTGGGAAAGAAGAATCCTTCGCGCCTTTTTTTCTCCCCGTAATAGCCTGCAAATACATTCTCCTGCAGCCTCGTTGGAAAGATGGCCTTGATCCCCCAAAATTCTCCGCTTAATGTGATAAGGATAGCGACAAAACTGCAAAATATTTACGTCGTGATTGGCTTCTAGCGCCAAAAGATCTGCGCCCTTGATCTCCTGAAAAACTTCCTCACTAATATATCCGGTGTCGGTTACAATACTTACCTGTTTCCCCTCATGATAAAAGGAAAACCCCACCGGCTCTGCCGCATCGTGAGAAGTCGCAAAGGATTTTACCTGAATGTCTCCGACAACAAACGTCTTGCCACTTTCAAATACGATTTGCCGATCTTCGGGCACTGTCTCTCGGATTTGCTGCCACGTATTAATATTCGAATATACGGAAGCATTCTGACTCTTTTTGGTCACCACCCGAAGGCTCTTCACATGATCGCTGTGTTCATGGGTAACCAATATGCCATCTAAATCTGTTGGTTCTAATCCCGTTTTGGCAAGGCCTTCAAAAATTTTTTTCCCGCTAATGCCCACATCGATGAGCAAGGCTGTAGTATCGCTTTTTACCATATAACTATTCCCGCCGCTTCCGCTGGCAAAGGAACAAAATCTAAGTCCCATAGTTTTCTCCTCTTTTCTCTTCGGGTTTTATTATACGCCATGGTCTTTGGGGATTCAAGCAAAGACTTGCCACCGCCCAGCAAATACGGCATAATGACCATGGGAGGATTATACCATGACTGTATTAAAACTATATACCGACGGGGCTTGCTCCGGAAACCAAAACGAAGAGAACCTAGGTGGCTGGGGTGCAATTCTTGCCTATGGAGAACACGAAAAAGAACTTTTTGGCGGCGAAAAGAATACCACCAACAACCGGATGGAAATGACCGCACTCCTCATGGCTCTGCGTGCCATAAAAAAGGAAAATCAAACCATAGAAATCTATTCGGATAGTTCCTATTTAATGGATTGCTTCCGAAAAAAGTGGTATGTCAACTGGCTACGCAACGGCTGGCAAACTTCTGCAAAAAAACCGGTAGAAAACAAAGACCTTTGGGAGGCCTTGCTACCCTTTCTAGACTGCCATCAGCTTAGCTTTTACCGAGTAAAGGGACACGTCAACTTAGATCACCCCTCCACCAACGAAGACAAGCTTTATGCCAAGTTTAAGGAATGGAATGGAAACCAGTTTTCCCAGGAAGACTTTCGCCTAGTTACCGCAATGAACAATCGTGCGGATCATCTGGCAAACCAAGGAATCGACTTAATCCGATAACCAAGGTTTTACATCCTTTTCAAAGTTGTACCGTCCATTTTCTTTGCTTTTTTTGCCATATTGGATGGCTTCCTTTGGACAGTAGTTCATACACTTATAACATTGAAGGCAATCTTCCTTCCAGGAAGGCTTGCCTTCTTTCATTTCAATTACTCCGCCGGGGCAACGCTCCGCACAAAGGCCACAGCCAATGCAGGTTTCCTCCACAGAAAACTTCTTTGTAGCGCGGCCATAACGATTAAATGGACCATAGAGCAAGGCCGTCTTTACCTTCCCTAGCTTCCCTTCCTTCACATCAAAGGTGTTCTTTCTTCGATCTCTGACCACCTTTGTAATCACGAGAATTTCTTTTTGTGCCTTTTCTATGATGGTTCTAACTTTTTCTTCGTCAAAAACCTTGCTATAAGACACATAGTTATTGGGCATCTGCACAGAAAATCCGCTGTCTAAACGAACATATTTTTGTAATATTCCCATGGTATTTCCCGCTTCTTGTCCACAGCTTACCACCGCAAAGACATAATTATCTTCCCGAACCACCAAGGTTTTGACAAAATCCATGACAATTTCCGGCGGCCCCCACGCATAAACAGGAAAGATCAAGCCAACCCGTTCTCCCGGCTTTGCCTCATAGGTCTTTTCCAAAACATCTTGCCGTTTGGCAATATCCGCACAAGGTTCGTCTAGGGCCTTGCCCAGCTCCGTACAAATCCACTTGGAATTTCCTGTTCCGCTAAAATAAAATAACATTATCGCTTCAACTCCTTCACTTTTTCTTTTTCTTCCTTGGAAATTCGATTGGACTCCCTTATCTTTTGAATGGCTTTGTTCTGTGTTTGCTCATCCAACAGCTGTGCCAAAAATATTTTTTTGGTTTTTTCCGGAAATTTCACATAGCAAACAGATAAGCACCAAGCGACCGCCATCATCACGTAATAATCCTTGGTATCTACCTGAGCCATCCTGTCCAAAACCCGATCAATATAAGCTTCATTAATATAATGTGCCAGAAGCATAACTACACCAAACCGGCGGGAAAACTCTCCCTCCTCCTGCAAAAATGCGTCCACAAAGGGCCACACCTCCTCTTGATGAGTTTTTGCGATCTTCATGGTGGAGGTTACACTATCGCAGGTTGCCCAGTCCGAAATATGGGGAACAAAGCTTCGGGTCAAGGCCTTCCATTCCTCCACGCTCAGCTTCCCATAGCCAATGACCATTCCATGGATCATGCGTTCTTCATAATAACAAGCGTCGGGAAGCTCTGCTATATATTGGCGAAAATCCTCCTTGGCTAGTTCTTTTGCCAAGGCCCGAACCTGGGGAAGTCGTACACCGATTACCTGCTCTAGGGGAACACCGGGAATCAGCTTTGTATTAAATGCCTTATAGGCCACATCTCTTTTTTGCCGTAATCCTTCTAATATTTCGTTTCTCATATCCTTCTCTTTTCCATAACTTTCTTCATCTATCATATCACAGCTCTCCAAATCTTGCTGAAATTCCCCTCTCTTTTTTACAAAAACCCTACATCTATATGTTTTCGTTCTTTTTCACAATCTTTATCGGTCATAATTGTTGACTTTTCACAATTATAACACTACAATTATACTAATAGATTTAAGGAGGAATTTTTTAATGAGAACGTTTGAAATAACCAAAACCCAAAACCCAAAGGAAAAACCAAACCCTGATACACTGAGATTCGGAACAGAGTTTACCGATCACATGTTCATTATGGAATATGAAGAAGGCAAAGGCTGGCACGATGGAAGAATCCTTCCTTACGGCCCCCTATCTCTTGATCCTGCAGCAGTAGTATTCCACTATGGTCAGGAAATGTTTGAAGGACTTAAGGCATATAAAACACCGGAAGGCAAAATTCAACTTTTCCGCCCGGACATGAATGCGCAGAGAACCAATAGAACCAATGATCGCCTTTGCATTCCGCAAATCGACGAAGATCTTTATGTTGAGGCGGTAAAGGCCCTAGTTTCTGTTGATGCAGACTGGATCCCTGAAAAAGAAGGCACTGCTCTTTACATTCGACCATTTATTATTGCCGATGAACCGTTCCTTGGTGTAAGACCATCTAACCACTATAAGTTCATCATTATTCTAAGTCCGGTAGGCCCTTACTATGTTGGCGGTCTAACGCCAACAAAGCTTTACGTTGAAGATCAGTACGTAAGAGCAGTTGCCGGCGGTACCGGAGAAGCCAAATGCGGCGGAAACTACGCGGCCAGCTTGCGTGCACAGGTAGAGGCTGCAGAAAAAGGCTATGAACAAATTCTATGGCTAGATGGTGTAGAACGAAAATATGTAGAAGAAATCGGAACCTCCAACGCATTTTTTATGATCGGAGACGAAGTAATCACCGCACCACTTGATGGAACCATCCTTCCGGGAATTACCCGTAACTCTGTTGTGCAGCTACTTAAGGACAAGGGCATCAAGGTCAGCGAACGAAAAATTACCATTGATGAAGTGTTTAACGCAGCCAAATCCGGAGAACTGGTAGAAATGTTTGCCAGCGGTACCGCTGCAGTAATTTCACCAGTAGGAGAACTTTCTTACAAGGGCGAAAACATCATCATTAACGGGGGAGAAATTGGTCCTGTTGCCCAAGATCTCTACGATACCCTATATGGAATTCAGACTGGAAAGGTTGAAGATCCACACCACTGGACCGTAACCGTAAATGCATAACCGCTTTCTCCAGTTGAATACTCGCCTTGCAGCTTTGACTATTTTTCGCGGGCTTTTAACTGAGCCAACCATCGAAAAACTTAGCGCATTGCTTCGCTTACTGGGGAAGGAACAACAAAATCAAGAACAGGAAGTCGCAGTATCCACCTACTGCGACTTTGTTGCGTCCTTATATAATGAAGGCGGGAATTTTTCCTCCTACCTGTTGAATTTAATCTTAAACAACGAGAATTTTTATTTAACAACCTATAGCAAAAATCAAAGTGCACCCCCTGCCCTTGAAGCTTGTCTTGATGCAGAGTTAAGCTTTTTTCAAGAGCTGTCCGCCCTTTCTTCGGAACAGGTAAGAAGTGCCTTAAACTATGATGGCTTTCTTCCCTCATGGGAAACCACTTCCTTGAATATTCCCCAAGAATATCACCGGCGGCTAAGCAATTTAAGCAAAACCGGCTATGGGATTTTTGCAAAACACCATATGTTTTTGGTGGAAAACGGCAAGCTAAAACCGGTAAACTATCCCGATGGGCAGCAAATGGATCAGCTCTTTGGCTACGAGAGAGAACAAGATCGAATTCTCCGCAATACCAAGGCCCTCCTCGCAAAAGAAGGGGCAGCAAACATGCTTCTCTATGGAGATGCCGGCACAGGAAAAAGCTCTACCATTAAGGCGGTGGCCAACTTCTATGCCGCCGAGGGGCTGAGACTGATCGAGCTAAAAAAAAATCAATTGTTTCAGCTACCAAAGCTAATTGAAACCCTTTCGCCCAACCCATTAAGTTTTATTCTTTTTATTGATGACTTAAGCTTTTCTGAGCACGACGATAATTTTTCTGCATTAAAAGCAATTTTGGAAGGCAGTGTTTCTGCCACCGGAAAAAACATCGCCCTCTACGCAACCAGTAATCGCCGTCATTTAATTAAAGAAACCGCCGATCAGCGGTTAGGAAACGAATTGCATATTAACGATACGTTACAAGAAACCGCCAGTCTTGCTGCGCGGTTCGGGCTAACCATAACCTTTTCACAGCCCAAAAAAGAAGAATACTTGATGATCGTTGATCGCCTAGCGGCAGAGTATGGCTTAACTCTTCCACCTGACCTTCTTCACGAAAAAGCAGAGGCCCATGCCCTTCGTTGCAATGGCAGAAGCCCTCGTGCTGCAAAGCAATTTATTCAATTACAAAAAATGGGACTATAGAAATTTCACGGGGATAATCCCAACAAAAAGGAGCAATCTGGATGAACCAGATCGCTCCTTTTATTGTTAAACTATTTTTATGGTAATTTGTTCTCTTGGTTTTAAATGCTGTCCTTAGGCCTATACGATATCCTTCTTTGCATAACCCATAGATAAGTCTGCGTCTTTCAAATCCACAAGCTTTGTCTTCTTGGCAAATTTGTAGCCGAAGAATAAGATGAGGAAGAATGGGATACCAACATAAGATACTAACAATCCCAGCCAGTCAATTCCATCTCCGGAGAAGGCACTATAGCCCTGTCCTAAGATTACTACTAGGCAAAGAAGCATTGCAAAGATTGGTCCAAATGGGAAGAATTTTGCCTTGTATGGTAGTTCTTCCATGGAATGTCCTTGTATCAAGAATGCTTTTCTAAAACGGTAGTGGCTGATTGCAATTCCAAGCCATGCAATAAATCCTGCAAGTCCTGAAGCATTAACAAGCCATACATAAACCGGACCATCTCCTGACGGTGAAGTAAGGAAGCATGCAGATGCAACGATAACGGTAACAATTAATCCTGCAACCGGTACACCACGTTTGCTTAGTTTTGCAAAAATCTTCGGTGCTTTTCCTTCTACTGCCAAAGCATAAATCATTCTGGATGAAGCATATAGTCCTGAGTTTCCGCAAGAAAGCACGGAGGTCAGAATTACCGCATTCATAAATGATGCTGCTGCTGCAAATCCTGCTCTTTGGAATAACAGAGTAAATGGTGAAACGGAAATGTTTTCGATTCCTGTAGAAAGTAGGTTTGGATCTGTATAAGGAATGATAAATCCAATTACTACGATTCCACCTAAGTAGAAAATCATAATTCTCCAAAATACAGTCTTAATGGCTTTCGGTAAATCTCTTTGCGGATTTTCACTCTCTCCTGCAGTAATACCCACCAGCTCTGTTCCTTGGAAGGAGAACCCGGCAACCATAAAGATATTTACAATTGCTAATATACCTCCTGCAAACGGTGCATCTTCAATCATCCAGTTTTCAAATCCAGGTGATTTTCCGCCCATTACGCCCAAAATCATCAGTACACCGACAATCAAGAATACAATAATCGTCAACACCTTAATTCCGGCAAACCAAAATTCACTTTCACCGTACATTCGTGCTGAGAATATATTTAGTAATACTAAAATTGCGAGGAATAATCCACTCCACATTACGGAGTTTGTGTCTGGCAGCCAAAATTTAACTACAATTGCGCCTGCTACTAGCTCTGCTGCGATGGTGATCGCCCAGTTGTACCAATAATTCCATCCTAATGCGAATCCCAATGCGGGATCAACAAACTTAGTTGCATAGGTTTCAAAAGATCCGGATACCGGCATATATGTTGCCATTTCTCCCAAACTGGTCATTAAGAAATAAACCATAACACCGATAGCTCCATAAGCAACAAGTGCTCCGCCCGGGCCGGCCTGACTCAACGAGTCACCCATTGCAACAAATAGACCGGTTCCAATGGCTCCGCCAATGGCAATCATACTTGTGTGCCTTGATTTCAGAGTACGCTGCAGATCCTCTGCGCCCTCTTTTCCTTTTTTACTACTCATCTCTAAACCCTCCTTAAATTGAGTTCTCTCGTGGCCTCTGCTTCTCGTCACCTTTTGAAAAAACGAGTTATTTTTTGCCACTGTTTCATTATAGTATTATTTTTTTAATTTGCAATAGTAGTTTTCATTTTTTTTCGTTTTTTTTGAAAATTCTGTTTGTGTGGGAATTTTCTCCATTTTCCCCATCAAAAGCTCCATAATAAAACGACACCACAGAATTGCGATGTCGTTTGTTGATGATTTCCTTTTTATTCCATTATTGCGCCCTTGTTGGCTCCGGCTACATTTCTGCTGTACCTTGAAAGCCAACCGGTTTTTATTCTCGGCTCTGGCGCTACGTAGCTGGCTTTTCGTCTTGCCAATTCTTCATCGCTAACCAAAACATTGATCTTAGATTGAGGAATATCAATTTCTATTTGATCTCCCTCCAGAATTAATCCAATTTCTCCCCCCGCTGCTGCTTCCGGACAAACATGCCCGATAGAGGCACCACGGCTAGCACCACTAAACCGTCCATCGGTAATGAGCGCAACCGCCTTGTCTAGCTTCATCCCGGCAAGGGCACTGGTAGGATTTAACATTTCTCGCATTCCCGGACCACCTTTTGGCCCTTCATAACGAATAACCACCACATCTCCGGCTATAATTTTCCCATCGTAAATTGCCGATATTGCTTCCTCTTCGCTGTCAAACACTCTTGCAGGACCGCTATGTTTCAACATTTCCGGAGCAACTGCACTACGCTTCACTACACAACCTTCCTTGGCAATATTCCCCCAAAGAATGGCAATTCCCCCAGTAACACTGTAAGGATTATCAATTGGACGAATCACCTCATAATTGTTTACTTGCTTTCCTTGAATGTTTTCCCCTACGGTTTTTCCCGTTGCGGTAATTCGGCTTTTGTCGATTAATCCTTTTTTATCCAATTCACTGATTACCGCCTGAATTCCTCCTGCAATATTCAGATCCTGCATGTGGTGATCTCCTGCAGGTGCTAGGTGGCAAAGATTAGGCACCTTTGCACTGAAGGAATTAAACAACTCCAAATCCAGTGCGACTCCCGCCTCTTGTGCAATAGCAAGAAGATGCAGCACGCTGTTAGAAGAGCAGCCTAAGGCCATATCGCAAGCAAGGGCATTACCAATAGATTTTTCGTTGATAATATCTCTTGCGGTAATGCCTTTTTCTACCAAGTTCATAATCGCCATTCCCGCTTCCTTGGCCAAACGAACTCTTCCGCTATGAACCGCCGGTATCGTTCCATTTCCCGGCAAGGCAATCCCCACCGCTTCAGAAAGACAGTTCATGCTATTTGCAGTATACATTCCGGCGCAGGATCCACATCCCGGGCATACCCCTTGCTCTACTTCAAGTAAGCCTTCATCATCAATAAGATTTGCTTTTCTGGCACCAACTGCCTCAAAAATCTTGGAAAGACTGACCTCTTCCCCACCAGATAGGCCTGCCATCATCGGCCCTCCAGAGCAAACCACCGCAGGAATATTTAGACGAACTGCCGCCATAATCATTCCAGGGACAATCTTATCGCAGTTGGGAACCAACACCAAGCCGTCAAACATATGGGCCTGCGTCATGGTTTCTACACTGTCTGCAATCAGCTCTCTACTGGCCAAGGAATATCGCATTCCTGCATGCCCCATGGCAATGCCATCACAGACACCAATGGAAGGAACTTCTATGGGCGTTCCTCCCGCCATTCTCACTCCTGCCTTTACCGCCTCGGTGATCTTATCTAGATGATAATGTCCCGGTACAATTTCACTGTGGGCGTTAACCACACCGATTAACGGACGATCCAGTTCTTCCTTCGTATACCCCATAGCATAAAACAGGCTCCTCATGGGAGCCCGTTCAACACCTGAGGTAACGCAATCACTTCTCTTTGTCATAAGGTTACCTCCAAGCAATTTATTTCTTTAACCAACTCATCATTTTTCTTAAGTCTTGGCCTGTTGAGCAAAGCAGATGCTCCGTTTCTTTTTGTCTTGTAGTCAAGAATTTCGCCTGTCTTCCCGCAGACATTTCTGTTACAAATTCACTGGCAAAGGCACCGGTCTGAATTGCAGTGAGAATCTCCTTCATGGCAGTTCTCGCTTCCTGACCAATAACTTTTTTGCCTGCGTAGTAGTCCCCATATTCCGCTGTATTGGAAACAGACTTTCTCATCATTTCAAATCCACCGCTGTTGATTAGGTCTACAATCAGCTTCATTTCGTGAACACACTCAAAGTATGCCATTTCCGGCTCATAGCCCGCCTCTACAAGAGTGTCAAAACCAGCCTTCATTAATTCGGTTACGCCACCGCAAAGTACAGCCTGTTCACCAAACAAATCGGTTTCTGTCTCTTCTTTGTAGGAGGTTTCTAGGATTCCTGCACGACCTGCACCAATTCCTGCCGCATAAGCAAGGGCATATTCCTTTGCCTTTCCGGATTTATCCTGATGCACTGCAATTAAGCTTGGTACACCTTTTCCTTCCAGATACTGCGTTCTTACTGTGTGTCCCGGGCCTTTTGGCGCAACCATGATAACATCTAGATAGTCTGCCGGCTTAATCAGGTTGTAATGAATGTTAAACCCATGCGCGAACATTAATACATCGCCTTCCTTCATGTGTTTGGCAACCTGTGTTTCGTAAATATCCGCTGCCTTTTCGTCCGGAACCAGCATCATTACTAAATCTGCCTTTTTTGCGGCTGTTTCTACATCTACAACCTCTAGGCCTGCATCTCTTGCAGACTGAGCGCTTGCAGAATCCGATCTCAAGCCAACAACAACCTGAACACCACTATCCTTCAGGTTTTGTGCATGGGCATGTCCCTGACTTCCAAATCCTATAATTGCAACGGTTTTGCCGTCTAACAGTCCTAAATTACAATCCTGGTCATAATACTTTTTAATCATTTGTTATCTCCTTTTCCGCCTCAATGGGCCACTATGCTTTTTCTTTCCACCCTCTGCCGATTGCCGTAATTCCTGTTCTGCACACCTCTATAATTTCGTAGCAGTTCATCATTTCCATGAATCCATCCAGTTTGGTCGGCTCGCCTGTAATTTCTATAATCATACTTCCTTTAGAAAGATCAATGATTTTTCCTCTATAAATTTCTACAATTTCCCGAATGGCTGTCCGGATCTCTTTATCCGCCTTAACCTTCAACAGGAGTAGCTCTCTAAATAAGCTTTCTTCTTTTTCTAAGGTGAAGATATCTTTCACCACTTCTAGCTTCTCCGTTTGGGTGATGATTTGGGATAGCGTTTGCTCCGTCCCATTAAACACCACGGTAATTCTAGAAATATTTGGATCATTGGTTGCAGAAACCGTTAAGGAGTCAATATTAAACCCTCTTCTTCCAAAGAGGCTTACTACCCTAGTCAGAACATTTGCCTGATTGTCAACAAAGATGCTGACTACTTCTCTTTTTAATGTCACTTGCACCTACCTCCTATCCAATGATCATATCTTCCACTGTCCCACCACCGGGGATCATTGGAAGCACCTTTTCTGCCCTACTAATGATACATTCTATCCAAACCGGACCCTCTGCCTTGAGTGCTGCTTGGAATGCCTGCTCAAATTCCTCTTGATTTCTCGCCCGATATCCTGTTAAGCCAAAGCCTTCTGCCAGCTTAACAAAGTCCGTTTTTCGTTCTGGTGTGGTTCCCGAAAACCGCTTTCCGTAAAAAGAGGTTTGCCACTGGTAGACCATTCCCAAAACACTGTTGTTCATAATTATGGTAATAATCGGTAACTGCTCACTGACCGCAGTACAGGCCTCATTTAAGTTCATGTGGAAGGATCCATCCCCAGTAAAGTGAATAATTCGCTTCTCCTTGTTTCCAATCTGTGCGCCAATTGCTGCACCATAGCCAAAGCCCATGGTTCCAAGCCCTCCGCTAGTGACAAAGCTCTTGGTGTTTTGGTGCTTTAGATACTGTGCTGCCCACATCTGATGCTGTCCCACATCGGTAACGTAGATGGTTTCCTTATCGGTATGATCACAAACCGACTGAATAATCTCAGAAGGATGTAGCTCTGCATCTTCACACTTGGCATCTCCCGTAATTCGCTTCATCTCCGTAACCTCTTCCACCCAATCCTTGTGGCTGTTTTCTGAGATCAACAGAATCAGCTTCTGTAAAAAATCCTTTACATCGCTAACAAAGCTATAGTCAACCAAAACATTCTTGTTGATTTCGCTGCGATCAATATCCACCTGTATCTTTGTGGCCTTCTTGGCGAATTTTTTTGGATTCAAGGCAACCCGATCGCTAAATCTAGTTCCCAGTGCCAGCATCACATCGGCTCTATCCACGGCTTTGTTGGCCGCGATGGTTCCATGCATACCGATGAGTCCCATACTCCTTGGATTATCGTAGCCGACAACACCGGCTGCCATAATGGTGTTTGTTGCGGGAATATCTGCTTTTTCCATGAGAAAATTTAATTCCTCTTCTGCATTGGATGCACATACCCCTCCACCAAAGTAGATCACCGGTCGTTTGGCATTGTTAATAATGTCCGCGATTTTTTGCATTTCCTTGATTCCTGCTACAGGCAAGGCTTCCGGCTCCTCCGGAATATGTCCCGGTTTATAGTCAATGCTGGCCGCAGAAACGTCCTTGGTAATATCTACCAAAACCGGACCCTTTCTGCCACTATTGGCAATCCTAAAGGCGTTACGCAAAGCCCCCGGAAGATCTTCTATTCTATTTACAAAATAATTATGCTTGGTAATGGGCATGGTCACACCGGTAATACAAATCTCTTGAAAGGCATCTCTTCCGATTAAACTATCGGGAACATTGGATGTTACCGCGACCATAGGGATACTGTCCATAAATGCAGTGGCAAGTCCCGTAACCAAGTTGGTCGCACCCGGACCACTGGTTGCAAATACCACACCGGTTTTCCCTGTTGTTCTGGCATATCCGTCTGCAGCGTGGGCAGCGCCTTGCTCATGGGCAGTCAATACATGTCTGATTTGATCCTGATATTCATAAAGGGCATCATATACATTTAATGCCGCACCTCCGGGGTAGCCGAACACGGTATCCACATGATGCTCCAGAAGAATTTCAGCAATCACCTGGGCTCCTGTTAATTTCATTTATGTAAACTCCTTTCATCCAAATTTGTAGTAAACCTCTTTCAATGCCTTTTATTATATACTTCTTCTTCTCAAAGTCAATGTTTTTCGCATTTTTTTGTTATAATAAACAATTTTTTTATTATTTTATGGTGATTTTTGATAAAATTGTACGATATTTTATACAATTTCCTGTTTTTGCCCAAAAAACAAAACAAGCCTGGTGCAAAAACATCTACACCAAGCTTATTCTCTTCATCGCTATTTTATTTTGCGTGCCACGACGATAAATCGTCCTTCTTCTACCTGATAGGCACAAGTAGACAAGGTAATCAGTTGATCCCCCGGTTCTGCGGTTACGCCTGTATCATAAGCCGATAAGGCCTTTACCCCTTGTACATATTCCCGAAAATCTGAAGGCTCTGTAATATTTACATAGTTGTAATATTTAAACACATCCACATCCTCTGGATAAATTTCCGTATATCCCGCCGCAATGATCTCATATTCTCCCGGCCCGTCTAAGGTATCAAAGCGCACCGTGGGATGTGCATCAAAGTATTCTTTCTCTTCATATTCTAGAAGCGAATGAAACATTGTGCCGTTTTTCATATTATGACCATAGATCATCAGGTTCTTTGAAGGAATGCGCATATCACTGTTGGCATCCATAAATGGCGTTCCAGCCAGAGAGTCTTCCTTATTGAAATTTCTTCGTAAATAATACTCCGGTTCATCTACCGTCTGCATCACCGGGTAATCGATAATCGTCCCTTCAATTTGTACCCACCCCGCAATATCCGGGTTTTCCTCATGAAGAGCCGCCACATCATGGCCTTCGCTGACTTTTAAGGATTCAAAATCCTTTTGCTCCGCTTCCCCTTTGAGATAATGCTGTAGCAAATATCCCGCTGAACCCAGAAATACGATCAAGGCGATAACAAAAACTATTCTTCTTATTATTTTCATTCCTCTTTCCTTTCTTTTTTGCTTTTTTATTATACCACAGGCAGTTTGTATTTTTCCAATTCTCCCGTTTTCTCCCCCTCTTTTTTTCCTCCTACAGAAACTAACTATTTATCTCCAATCCAAAACGTGGTAAAGTTCTACTATGAAAGAAGGTGGTAATCTTATGTTAAGTTTAGATCAAGTTTATATGGCAAATCACGCCTTAAAGGGCATAACCCGCAAAACCGACCTGCTTTATTCTCCTTATTTTAGCGGAATAAACCAAGTATACCTTAAAGCCGAGAATTTGCAAATAACCGGTTCCTTTAAGGTTCGTGGGGCATATTTTAAAATTTCTCAGCTTACCGATGCTGAGAAAGAAAAAGGCGTCATCGCCTGTTCTGCAGGAAATCATGCCCAAGGCGTTGCTTTGGCCTGCCAAAAAAAATCCGTAAAAGCGACCATTTACATTCCCAGTGCTGCACCAATTTCCAAAATTGAAGCAACAAAAAAATATGGAGCACAGGTGGTCTTAGTCGACGGTGTTTATGACGATGCCTACAATGCTGCAGTTTTGGCAGCAAA
>JAVWKI010000012.1:20054-20268 GCA_036638575.1 Anaerovoracaceae bacterium
GAACAAGACTGTGTATTTATTCATCCCTTTAATGATGAATTCGTTATTGCCGGCCAAGGTACAGTTGGACTGGAGATCCTTGACGAGCTCAACGATGTGGAGGCAATCGTTGTACCAATCGGTGGCGGCGGACTAGCCTCAGGGATCGCTTTTGCAGCAAAGACCTTAAACCCTTCCATCAAGGTCTTTGGCGTTCAGGCAAAAGGCGCGCCTT